>JBDTHR010000075.1:0-6204 GCA_039936855.1 Nitrosospira sp.
TGCGCGAAGATGCCGCCCACCTGCGCGAGGGAGCAGCGCAAATACGGGAAGGGGAGGCCCAGGTACGAGAAGGCGTGGCTACCTTGCGTGAGCAGGTAATCCGCGACACAAATGCGGCACAGGCAAAAAGATCCGAAGATCGCCTGAGCATGATGCAGGATGCGAACGCACAACTGGTCATCGCTGGAATTGAAGCCCATAAAATGACCCAGCAAGTCGAAACCGCCAAAGCTCAGCTGGATCATCTGGCCCATCATGATGCGCTTACCGGTCTACCTAATCGAATACTCCTGCAGGACCGGCTTGGCCATGAGATTGAACTGGCCCATCGCCAAGGTCGGCAATTTGCAGTGCTGTTCATGGATATGGATCGATTCAAACACATCAACGATTCCCTGGGGCACGCAGTTGGCGACCGGTTGCTGCAGTCGGTTGCCCGCCGCCTGGTGCGTTGCATGCGCCTTTCGGATACCGTCAGTCGCCAGGGTGGCGACGAATTCGTGGTGCTGCTTTCCACTATCAAGCATCCAAACGACGCGGCAATCAGCGCACAAAAAATACTTGCTGCGCTAGCCGTTCCACACCTCATCGGTGAGCTTGCGCTTCACGTGTCGGTAAGCATTGGCATCAGCATTTACCCGGACGACGGACTGGATGCGGAAGCCCTGACCAAAAGCGCGGACACGGCGATGTACCATGCCAAGGAAAATGGACGCGACAATTACAAATTCTTCGAACAGGCCATGAATATCCGGGCTGTTCAGCGTCAGTCGATCGAAGCCGGTCTGCGCCGAGCGCTGGAACGGCAGGAATTCGTGCTGCACTATCAGCCGAAAATAAATCTTCACAGCAACTTGATTGTCGGTGTCGAGGCGCTTATTCGCTGGCAGCATCCGGAACGAGGGCTGATACCGCCATTGCAGTTCTTGCCCATCGCCGAAGACTGCGGGTTGATCCTGCCCATTGGCCGCTGGGTGCTGCGCGAAGCCTGCCTTCAGGCCCAAACCTGGGTGCGGGCCGGCTTGCCGCCGATCACCATTGCAGTCAATACTTCTGCACTCGAGTTCAACGCCACGGATTTCCTGGAAAATATACGCGCGACCCTTGTCGATACAGGTTTGGAGCCGCACTATCTGGAGCTCGAACTGACCGAAAGCGTCCTGATGCAGGATGTCGAGTTTACCAATTCCGTGCTGCATGGGCTCTCGGATCTGGGTGTCAAGCTTGCGATCGATGATTTTGGCACGGGCTATTCCAGCCTCAGCTATCTGAGGCAGTTTCCGATTGATACGCTGAAGATCGACCGGTCGTTCGTGAGCCGGATTACCAGCAGCCCGGACGATGCCACCATTGTCAGCGCCGTGATCAACATGGGCAAAACCCTCAAGCTGCGCGTCATCGGGGAAGGCGTGGAAACACCGGAACAGTGTGCATTTCTTCTGGCTCAGCATTGCGACGAGGGCCAGGGCTACTATTTCAGCCATCCGGTGGCGGCGGGGGCGTTTGCCCGCATATTGCAGGCCGGCGTTCCCCTCCCATTTCACGCTTGATAATGCGCGTAGCGTGCCTGCTCCAGAGCCTCGCGCATGAACGCGCGTCCCGGTGTCGATCCCGCGCGGATTTCGTAGTAATCGACGGAGCACCGCAGGCCGCTAACTTGGCTGTATCGGCGAGCAAGGCCTCTGTGAAAACCCTGCCAGAATATACAATTTGCATGGACTGGGCAAAGTTTTTCAACATCCTGTCAGGTAAATTATTTCGACAATATCCAGATATAAATTGAAGTTGGCTAAAATCTATTCGTAATTGACCAAATTTTTGCATGTCAAGCTGCGAAATATTTTGAGGTTTGATTTGATAAGACATTGATGATCAAGGTAATTATTTCTAACAGCAAGCGTGTGCGCACCTCTAGCGCATACTTATTAACCTTTTTCACAAAGCGGGTTAAGAGCGGTACCGCACAGACCGCTTGCTGATTCGCGCGCATCATCCCAACGCATTTGTGTAAATGGAATGTTCTGGCGAGTATGTTTCTTTAAATGAAACAGGAGGTCGCAATGAAAAAGAAATTATTTATGTCAGTTGTTCTGCCCGCTGCGATGGTATTCGCAACCTCGGCTTTTGCTGGAGAACAGGAGATAATTCAGTGGACGGATGTACCGCCCGCAGTTCAGAAAACGATAACCGAACATGCAGGCGGTGGAAAAATCGAGGAAATTGAGAAGGAAACGAAAATAGAGCACGCTCGAGCCCTTCATTTCGACAACGATAAAGTTGTTACTGTTTATGAAGCCGAGGTAGAAAGGCCGGACGGCAAGGAGATTGCGATCCGGGTTGGCGAAAATGGCAAGCTCATCAAGATAAAACATTAAAAAGTCGATTAAAAATAATCGACAGGGTTGGATTCGACAGATTTTCGGGTGGATGTTGGTGACGGGTGAATTCAATTCTGAAGCGCAACACTTGACCAACTGAAGTGGCGCAGGTGCGGTAATCTGCGCCACTTCACCGGCAAGTGGAACTGCACAGCAAAAGGCGCTCACGCAGACGAACATCCGACTCCCCAGCGTCATCTATGACATGGTGGGCAAGACCGGTCAAAGGATTCTGCGGGCCATCGTCGCCTTCATCCTGACGGGTGCAGCGACCCTACTGATGATCATGTTGGGTACTTGACAGGGAAGAACCATGATCACTCTGTTCAAAGATCGACTTGCCTACCTGAGCCCCTCACTTATATTCTGTTGACTGTCGCTTTCCCATTTGGCAGCATCGGCATGGTCACCGGACCCAGGTTGCTCTGGTGGCTCGGTCTGCTTGCATCGGGCTACGGGGCTTATACTGCCACTACAGCGACTAATACTGGCCGCCACCAATGGTTCCTACCCCAGCCTGACAACGCGGAACTCCCACAACCAGAAGGAACTGAATAATATGAGCCAAGCCAACGGACCCCGTACCGGACGCCCCCCGATCTTCGCTTCACGAGGCATGGTGTCATCACCACATTATCTGGCCTCGGAATCCGGATTAAAAGTGTTGCGTCAAGGTGGTAGCGCAGTAGATGCCGCCATCGCTCTAAACCTCACCATGGCGGTAGTATATTCACACATGGCCGGCATTGGTGGCGATTGCTTCTGGCTACTTGCTGGGGGTAAGGCAAAAGGTGTGGAAGCCATTCGTGCCAGCGGCCCATCCGCCAAAAATGCAACCATCGAACATTACCGCGAACATGGCCACACCACCACTATTCCCGATCGCGGCCCTTTAGCTGTTTTGACGGTTCCTGGTGCCCTGGATGGCTTTCGCATTGCACATGAACGCCATGGAAAACTACCCTGGATTGAGCTCTTTACCGATGCAATTCACTACGCTCGGCACGGCTTTGCCGTTACGCGCTCCCTGGCGGAATGGCTGGTAAAAGACGAACAACTTCTTAATGAATACCCATGTATGGCAGAAACCTTTCTTCCCACTGGCAAGCCGCAACGCGAGGGAAGTCACCTTGCACAACCTAAACTGGCAGACACGCTTGAACTTATTGCCAGGATGGGCGTGCGGGCGGCCTTCTATGAAGGTGAAATTGCAGAACGCATTTGTGCCAGCCTGCAGCCAAAGGGCTCCCCTTTATCTACAGAAGACTTTTCCGACTACCATGCTGAATGGGTAACCCCTATCAGCGCCAGTTATCGTGGGTACGATATTTACCAGATCCCTCCCAGCACCCAAGGTTTTACGGCCCTTCAGGCATTGAATTTGCTGGAAGGCTACGACGTTGCATCGTGGGGCGATAATACAGTTGAATATTATCACCACATGGCGGAAGTAATGAAGGTGGCTTTTGCTGACCGTGACGAATGGCTGACTGATCCGAGCTTTGTGGATATCCCATTGGATACGCTTCTAAGTAAAGCCTATGCCGACGAGCGTCGTAAACTGATAAAGATCAGCCGCTCGCTGCCTGCGGGTAAAGTCGAACCAGGTCTACGTTATGGCCCCGACTTCCATAAACCGTCGCCTTTAGGTGGTACTGTTTACTTTTGCGTAACCGATAGCGACGGCTTGATGGTGTCAAAGATTCAGTCGCCTTACTACGATTTTGGGGCCTGTATCATGGGTGGCGACACTGGTATTATCATGCAAAATCGCGGAAGCTTCTTCTCGCTCGATGAAAAGCATCCCAACCGCCTGGAGCCAAAGAAACAAACGTTCCATACCATCATTCCCGCGCTTGCCATGAAAGATGGCAAGCCTGCAATTGCGTTTGGTACGATGGGGGGCGAAGGCCAGTCACAAACTCAAGCGGCGATACTGACACGCCTGATCGACTTTGGGTACGATGTACAACAGGCAATTGAAGCGCCGCGATGGTTGTTGGGCCGCACATGGGGAATGGAATCGCGCGACCTGTGGATGGAGGCCGATATTCCCGACAATGTTCTACGCGAGCTCAGCCTGCGCGGCCAATCGGTGAAACTAATTGGACGCTGGGACAGTATTGCTGGCCACGCCCAAGCCATACGCTGGAATGCCGACACGGGATTTTATGAAGGCGGCGCGGATCCACGCGGCGATGGCTGTGCAATAGGCTATTAGTCACTTTGACCCGAATGGTGCTTGCTAATGGCTCGATTTCCTGCGTCAGATTGACCGGGAGACCCCGAAAGACAAGTCGCTGCATCTTGTCTGCGATAACTACGCCACGCACAAACATCCCACGATGAAAGAATGGCTGGAGAAACATTCTCGCTTCACGGTTCATTTCACGCCAGCCCCGGCTTCGTGGTTGAACAGGGTCGTGCGCTTCTTCCGTGACATCACGCCCAGTCGGCTGCGCCGTGGTGTGTTAAAGAGCGTCCCGGAACTCAATACCGCCATCGGGGCTCGTACCGGACTCTGTATGTTAGAATCTGGCAATGAACCTTATTGTTCATCCGTTATTATGCTTAAGAAATTCTTAAGCAAACTGTACTATAAACAGTACAGTATCCCGCGGGCTTCTGTTCGCTTTGGTTGCTTTCCACCAAATTCATGATATAGCGGTATACCTTGTCGGCCTGGTTGGGCTGCTGTGAAAATTGCACGTTTATCGACTTTTATCACCTTCAGTCATGATCCAATATATCCGGTATGATTCGGAATCATCCACCGGGACTGACTCTGGAGTTGTCCTATAAAAGATAGGCGGGTCAAACGCCAGGTAGTATCTTATATATATGAATACAGAAACTTACCCACCTCTGGCTAAATTTATAGATCAGCTGCTCGACGCTATTTGCGTTGTTGACGGAGATGGGCGTTTTGTCTTTGTCAGTGCGGCATGCGAGCGCATTTTTGGTTACACGCCGCAAGAAATGATCGGCAAGGTTATGTTGGAGATGGTGGTCCCCGAGGATAGAGCGAGAACTCTCCTGACGGCCAATGAAATCATTTCAGGGCGTCCCACGCTTGATTTTGAGAACCGCTATATACGCAAGGATGGGCGAGTAGTGCACATCATGTGGTCGGCCCGCTGGTCCGAAGCCGATCAGTTGAGGATTTCCGTTGCACGAGACATCACCGAGCGCAAGCAGGCCGAATCATTGCAAGCTGCGCTCTACGCCATCTCCGAAGCGGCGCATAATGCAGAGGATTTATTCTCTTTGTTTCAGCTCATTCATCAAATAATCGGCAAGCTGCTGTCTGCGACTAATTTTTCCGTTGCGCTTTACGATGAGAGTAATGACCAGTTGAGCTTTCCCTACTGCAACGGCGAGCACGACGAGGCGCCCGAACTGCAGCAAACAGCCGTAAGTACTCTCTGTACAGAAGTCATTCGTAGCAGGCAGCCTCTGCTGCTCGGGCCTGAGTCGCTGGCTGGCCTTCCCGAGGAATCAAGGGCTGTCAACGACAGCAATGGGGTGTGCTGGCTGATCGTTCCGCTCAACTCGCACAAGGGTACAATCGGTGCGCTGATTTTGAAAAGCAACCCGGACGGTGCACGCTACACCGAAAAGGACAAGGAACTTCTGCAATTTGTCTCCACGCAAGTTGCGACCGCTATCGAGCGCAAACAGTTACACGCTCGACTGAAGCACATGGCGCAATACGACGGGTTGACGGGGTTGCCCAACCGGGGACTTTTATATGATCGCCTGAAAATGGCGCTGGCAAGAACACGAAGGGAACAAGGACGAATGTCCCTGCTCTACCTGGACTTGA
>JBDTHR010000076.1:0-10457 GCA_039936855.1 Nitrosospira sp.
GCTGAATTCCGTCATGCACATGAGCGCGTTGAACCACAGCGCATTGACTTCCACCGGCTTGCCGTGACGGGGCGTGGCAACCTGATCGTTTACCTTGGCATCCATCCAGGTCAGTTGTACGCCGGATACGCCCGCACGCAACAGGCCATCTGCAGAGTCGACGATGATACCGTGGCGGGTACCGCGCACATGCCACTTCACCATCTCCCTCAGTAAGGGATAGATTTCCCGCAGGGCCGCGGTGTCATGGCTGGCCGCGATATAAGCTCGCCAAGCCTCAAAGTACCATAGCGCACCGTCGACGGTATTGTATTGCGGTAGTCCGCCACTATCCGGGAATGTATTCGGAAGCATGCCCTGATCGATAAAACGGCCAAACGTCATGAGGATATTCCGGGCAGAAGCAAGACGTCCGGTAACAAGCGTCAGCCCTGGCAGCGCGATCATCGTATCGCGTCCCCAGTCGCTGAACCAGGGGTAGCCTGCGATAACGGATTCGCCGCGCTTCTGCTTGTTTTCCGCTTGTTCTTTCAATGGCCGCACTATCGGAAAAGTGTCTGTAGCCACGACAAGCTGATGGATCCATGGCGGCGCACAGCGCAATTCCGGTGTTTGCGCTACAGCGGTTGTCAACCGTGCGGCAACACGAGCACGGCGCCGCAGCAGCAGGCCAGCGCAGTGCGGTGGAGAACCATCCGCCAGGGTTGCGACCAAGCCGCTCCATTTGACGCTCAACTGCAATCGCAAATGCGCAGCGCAAAAATGCGCGTCGCGGTCCGGAAGCCCCCGCTCGCGTTCCCGCGGCAGGTCAAAATCCTTGATCCACTGATGCCTGCGGAAGAGTTGGCCATCATGGGTATGAAAATGCAGCGGCGGTCCACCGGGGTGCCTGACGCTGATATGCCTTTCGTCGCCTTCAATTGCAGGAACGAATTTGGGCGGCTGGCTTTCGCCATGATGATCACGGCTATTCACGAGCAGGTCGATGCCGAGATGCACGGGACGCTCCACGGCATGTACCAAGCGCCAGGCAATACAGGTGGTCTGCTCCTCCTGTTCCATCCAGATGCATTGCTCCAGAATCAGATCGCCAATGGCAAAGCGCCATACCGGTATACCGCCATCCAGCTGGAAGGATTCAATATGGATGAGTCCGCGAGGCTCGACTGCACCGCTGCCCCAGCAATTGGTAAAAAGCGGCCAGCTATGCTCCTGGTCGTGCAAGGTGGCGTCGGCCTTGGCAAAAACCAGTCGGCGCCCGAGAGGAGGATGGGCGGCAGTGATCAGGAGACCGTGATAACGACGTGTCAGACATTGAGCAATCGTGCCGCCCGCATACCCCCCAAGACCATTTGCAAGCCACCATTCACGCTTGCTGGCTTGGTCAAGATCGCAGCAGATTGCACGACCGAAGTGAACGAATTTGGGTAGCTCCATTTTGGCTACTTCAAACGCATGAGGATTCCTTCCGCTTGTATTTAGTTCGTCTTCAATTCGGCTGTCAGATGCGGTGCAATCACCTGCAACAGTTGCCCGAAAATTCTCGGATTTCCCGCCAGCACGTTGCCGCTCTGCAGATAAGAGTCATTGCCTTCCATATCACCGACGAGTCCGCCAGCTTCAGTAATAAGTAGGCAACCGGCTGCTATATCCCAGGGAGAGAGCCCGAATTCCCAGAAGCCGTCGTAACGTCCGGCGGCGACGTAGGCCAGATCCAGCGCCGCTGAACCCGGGCGGCGAATGCCGGCAACTCTGGGCATGATATCCTTGAGCATGGCCAGATACGCCTCAGCATGCGTAAATTCGCGAAATGGAAAGCCGGTGCCAATCAGCGAATCAGCGAGTTGGGCGCGCTTGCTCACGCGTAGACGGTGATCGTTCAGATAGGCCCCCGCACCACGGCTAGCGGTAAATAGCTCATTAGCGGCCGGATTGTAGACAACCGACTGAAACAATATGTTTTTATGCATCAGTCCGATGGAGACCGAATAATGCGGAAAACCGTGGAGAAAGTTGGTGGTGCCATCGAGCGGGTCGATAATCCACTGATATTCGGACTTACCCGGATCACCTTGAGCCCCGCTTTCTTCTGCTAGAATGGAATGATTCGGGTAGGCATCCAGCAGTATCCCGATAATGGCCTCTTCGGCCGCACCGTCCACTTCACTGACAAAATCGCTGTGTGCTTTACGCGAGACGTGCAGCAAGTCGAGGTTCTGCGCGGCACGATTGATGATACTGCCTGCGCGGCGTGCGGCTTTTACCGCAATGGTGAGCATAGGGTGCATTGGCTGAGCTCATTAGTTGGACGAGCGTGAATCTTAACCTAAATCCGGTGGTAAGGCCGGGTAGAGTGTTCGCTGCCCTGTAACGGCTCAGCTCGTCGTGCAGGGTGAAGGTCAAGTGGTACGAAAAATCCTTGCGCTCAGCACTAAACTCTAAACTGAATGAGCCTCAATTACCTGATTTAGACTCGATATGAATCCTTACGATTCGCTGGGTAATGTCCGCGTGGTGTTAAGCCATACCAGCCACCCCGGCAATATCGGCGCGGCGGCAAGAGCAATGAAAACGATGGGACTGGATTCGCTCTACCTGGTGAATCCAAAGTCGTTTCCAGACAAAGAGGCGGAAAGACGTGCAGCCGGCGCGTGGAGCGTACTCAACAATGCCAGGGTTTGCCGGAATCTTGACGATGCGTTAAGCGGCACGGTTCTGGCGGCGGCAGTTACCGCACGCCCACGCGATCTTTCCCATGAGGTTTTTGATGCCCGCGGTGGCGCGCTGGAGTTGCTTGGTCATGCGCGGCAAAATCCGGTAGCACTGGTTTTTGGTACAGAAATGTCCGGCCTTACTACGTCGGAGGTGAGCAAGTGTCAAATCGTCCTGCATATTCCGGCAAATCCGGAATATTCCTCCCTTAATCTCGCCAGCGCCGTGCAATTGATGGCGTATGAATTGCGCATGGCGCTGCTATCCGTCGAGCCTTTGCCAACGGCTGGGATGCCGGCGGACTTTGATGAAATCGAATTACTTTACGATCACCTGGAGCGGGTCGCCATCAATAGCGGTTTTCTGGATCCACAGGAACCCAAACGGTTGATGCAGCGAATTCGACGGATGTTTGCCCGTACCCGTCTGGAAAAAGAAGAAGTAAGTATTTTGCGCGGTATGCTTGGCGCTTGCGAAAAACAGATGCAGGCAACGCATCAGCGTATTTCTTCGAATGGCGCAACTGCGTCCCCAGAAAATCCGAAGCCTGAATAAATCGGATATGGCGCTATAGCGAGCGCGAGCGGGAGTAAGCCAAATTTCAGTAAGCCCCACTCCGCGAGGCCAAAAGTTCAGAGGTTATCCGCCGTCACAGCGGAGAAAAGTTGACAGCGGTCAAGTTTGGTTCAAATTAGCTGAACAAAATAGTTGACCGGGATGAGGGGGATTCATATACTTGACTAACGTTGTCGGGTATTAAGCCGATAACTCCAGCAGATGTTAATTCGATATAAATCCTATTGGAGCAGAAAATGCGATTAACGACTAAGGGGCGTTTTGCGGTGACCGCGATGATTGACCTTGCATTGCACAGCGCGCAGGGGCCGGTTACGCTGGCGGGTATCAGCGAACGGCAGAAAATTTCGTTGTCCTATCTGGAGCAATTATTTGGAAAACTGCGTCGTAATAAACTGGTGGGCAGTGTGCGCGGACCGGGCGGGGGCTATCGCTTGACGAAACCGATGAACGAGGTATCCGTAGTAGACATCATTTTTGCGGTGGATGAGCCAATCGATGCAACGCAATGCGGCGGCAAGGAAAATTGCCACAACGATCAGCGTTGTATGACCCACGACCTGTGGGCCACTCTTAATGCCAGGATAAAAGATTATCTGGCATTGGTTACGCTGGATCAACTCGTGGCAAATCCGAGAGTGAAGGATATTGCTGTACTACAGGACATGAGGGTTTGCAAAAAATCTCATGAAACGGTTCTGGCTTGAGTGAGGGCTCATATCGACAAACGGTTCATATCGACATAGATAGCATCCGATCCAAACCAGATTTTCCAAAAACCAGTATTTGCCGGGAGCGGAGAAAGTGACTTACTCTTATTTCGACCATAATGCCACGACCGCGGTTGATGACGCAGTGCTGGATGCAATGCTGCCATATTTTCAAAAAGAATACGGCAATCCCTCCAGTCGTCATGCGCCGGGAGTGGTTGCCCGTCGTGCAGTGAATGAGGCGCGGGAGCAGGTGGCGGATTCGGTAGGCGTGCAACCGGCGCAGGTTGTTTTCACAAGTGGCGGGTCGGAAGCGAATAACCTGTTCATCCAGGGAGCGGCGGGTTACCTGAAGCCGGCGCAAATTACCGTAAGCGCGATTGAGCATCCCTGTGTGATGCGATCCGCTCAGGCATTGGTCCGGAGCCCGTATGGCTGGAATTTGCGTCGGTTGGCGGTGGATAGCCTGGGGCGGGCGGATATGGCCGATCTGGACAATGCTTTACCGGAACGGCAACCCGGTCTGGTATCGGTGATGCTCGCAAACAACGAAACAGGCGTTATTCAGGATGTAGCGGCGATTGCCGAGAAAGCGCGATCACGCGGTGCCTGGGTTCATACCGACGCGATACAGGCGTTCGGCAAAATTCCTGTGGATTTCGCTGCGCTCAATGTGCATGCGCTGACATTGTCCGGTCACAAGATTTATGGACCCAAGGGCGCAGCGGCGCTGATTATCGATAAACGGTTATTGCTTAAACCCCTAATCTATGGCGGCGGTCATGAGAATGGGCTACGCTCGGGTACCGAAAATGTTCCAGCTATTGTGGGGCTTGGTGTAGCCTGCGGATTAGCGAAGTCAAGAATAGCGGAAAGAACGGGACACATTTCGGCGCTGCGCGCTCGATTGGAGCAAGGATTGATCGAGTTGGGCGCGGTTATTTTCGGGTTAGGCGCGCCGCGTTTACCTAATACCTGCTATTTCTCGTTGCCTGACATTGAAGGCGACACACTGGTCGTGCGCCTCGACAAGGCAGGTTTCGCAGTCGCGAGTGGAGCAGCCTGCTCCAGTGTAAATCCCGGCAAAAGCCATGTCCTGGAAGCGATGGGGGTGGAATCCGACTTGGCGCGCTGTGCGGTACGTGTGAGTTTTGGCGGTGACAATTCAACGGCACAGGTGGAGAATTTTCTTAAGGCGTTAAGTAAGGTGACTCAGGAATTAAAGCAAATGAACATGGCCTCGATTTGAGTAGTGCCTTGATTATGGATGGGCTTCTGCCGGGATTTATGGTCGAGCGCGGATCGCGGTATTCGTCTTGAACGGTGGTTTCTTCTGGGTTCACCCAGTCGAAATGTGGTTAAAGGTCTATTCTTCGTTCTCGCAGGAGGCGTCTGGAAGCGTTAAGCGGGAAAATATTGTCTTCCCGGAATAATTGAAGAATCTTGTCCGTTATCCGGCAATTTATGGTTATACTCTGATCTCATCCAGAGGGAATCGATGCCTCACTGATTCTCGGAAGTTCTAATCAACCGTGTCATTTCACTTAATTATCTAATCGTGAGACATAATTATTCTACTTCCCTCCTGTTGTTGATATGCATCGCGCTGCTATCGGGTTGTGCGACCACGCGCCCGCACGACCAAAGTGCAGAATCGTTCGATCGGATCGATCCTTACGAAAAAATGAACCGCAAGTTCTATACGTTCACCGATGTACTTGATCGAAAGATCATGGAACCGGTTGCGGATTTCTATATAGAGTATCTACCCGATCGTGCACAGCGTTCCGTCGGAAACTTTTTCGACAATCTCCAATATCCGAATGTTATTCTGAATGACTTCCTGCAAGGCAAGGTGCGTCAGGGATTTCGGGACAGTCTTCGTTTTGCTATCAATTCGACCATTGGCGGCATTGGACTTTTCGACATGGCGTCACCTATGGGTTTGGCGCAGCACGACGAAGATTTTGGGCAGACGCTGGGAGTATGGGGTGTTGATGCAAAAACCTATCTGTTTGTTCCTCTGCTTGGCCCCAGCAGTAACCGCGATGCACCTGGAATTCCCGTCACCGTTCTTACCAATGTTCTCTTTTGGACCGGAATTTTCGTAGTCGGCGCACCAGTTACCGTGCCGCTGGGCGTTCTCGGTGCCATAGACAAGCGGGCGAGACTGGCGGGCCCCATGCGCATTCGTGACCAGGCAGCGCTGGAGCCTTATCTCTTTGTGCGCGATGCATACTTGCAGCAGCGCAAGCACGTGATTTATGACGGAGAGCCGCCACCAGAAGCCTACGATCACCCCGGCGAGGATCGGTCTGTAGACCAGTCCGATAAATCTGTCGATAAATCGACGGATAAATTATAATAGTACCGAGGGTGCACAGGGATGTTTGCGCGATGATATCGCAAACACCCCATCTTCCGCCGGGTATCGCGCGATTATTCACCCGGAAGCGGATATTCAACACATGAGCGAATTCGACTCCCAAGTTGTGCTTTCCGTCCCTCCGGAGAGCCTTGTCCGTCTTACGCACATCATTTATTTATTGCATGGTTTCAGCGCCCTGATGGGCATTTTAGGGCCGGCGCTTATCATTACAACATTTCTCACCGGTTGGCCTTCGATCATCGCTGTAATCCTTAACTATCTGAAGCGCAGTGAAGTGCGCCACACTTATCTTGATTCTCATTTCGGCTGGCAGATACGAACGTTCTGGTATACATTGCTCTGGCTGGTTATTGCGGCAATGCTTTTCGCGACAGTCATTGGCATCCTATTCGCATACGTCCTCGCGGTAGGCGCGGGTATCTGGGTGATCTACCGCATCATGCGCGGCTGGATGGCCCTTAATGACGGTAGATCCATGCCGATCTGAACCGGCCAACCCATCAAAGTATCCTCCACGGCCCGCTACGCGTCGTCAATTCAAGTTTGTACCGGTGGGCCGGGTATGCCGGTACTCTCGCCTGTCCCATCTATTGATGGTTGCTGCCATCATGGCCACCCCGAATTTTCTTCCGCTGATTCGATCCATAAGGGCATTGTGCCTATGTGTGTCGCCGTACAGAACCACTTGATCCCAAGTATTAACATTCTCACCAACCTGAGCTTCCAATAGCAGAGATGGTGATCTGAAGCACTCACCCAAAAGCGTCAGTACCCCGTGGCTGAAAGGATATTCGCAGCCGGATGGCGAGACGTACTCTTTCAATATGAGAACCGATATCGGGATTTATCATGCCTCCGTCTCAAAGCCCCAAGCAAAACAGAATGCTGGCAGCGCTCTCCCTTGCAGACTACACACATCTGCTACCTCTTCTTGAGTTGGTAACGATGCCGGCAGGTTACGTAATTTACGAGATTGGGCTCCCCATAAGGTATCTATACTTTCCGACGACGTGCATCGTCACGCGACTATATGAGACGGAAAATGGTGCGTGCACGCAGATAGGAATCATAGGTAACGAAGGTTTTGCTGATATCTCTGCTCTTTTTGGCGGCGAAAACAGTCATGCACGCCTGGTAGTGCAGAACACGGGTGAGGCTTATCGAATCAAGGCAAGCTTATTAAAAAACGAATTTGAGAAGGGGGTCGAGCTACGCCATCTTCTATTGCGTTTTGCACATGCGCTGATGGTCCAGACGGAACAGATAGCAGTTTCAAATCGATATCATACTGTTGATCAGCAGCTTGCCTGTTTTCTGCTGATGAGCTTGGATCGCCTCTCGGGTGATGAGCTTCACATCACGCATGAGCAGGCTGGAATTATGCTGGGAGTCCGCCGGGAAAGCATAACGGTAGCAGCGAACAAGCTACAAATGACTGGCGCGATTCATTGCAGACGGGGCCACATCGCGATAGCAGACCGCCAACAACTGGAAGCGAGCGCAGGCGAGAACTACCAGATTGTAAAAGAAGAGTATGAGCTTTTGCAGGAAACCTATGTTTCGTCTGCCACCCGTTTTGGACGGTCTCCCGAGAAACAATTCAAGCGGTTCTTCCAACCAATCGAGTAAGTCACAACTTTTCCATAACATGACAGTAGCATTTTAGAGACAGGGAACAGGGCTGGGCATCTACGGTCGAGCATGAAGTCGGGAGAGAGAATGCTCAATCCCTGGCAGTCTGTCGGACTTAAAGGAAATCGGCTGGTCGGTTCATGTTTTGTCGCTTTTTCGACCAATCGAATAACTATTGGCCTTCAATCCGCAAAAATCTGTTCTCACTCAGTCGCCTTTTCGCTGCATTTCTTCACATCCGACAGGCTGCTAGTGTGCGGTTTCGCACAGACATGCGGCACGAGATGTGGGATTATTCATAATGATTAATTAAACGTGCGGGATATTCGAAAAAAACGTGAAGAGAAGAAGACTTCACCGCGTCCGAGTTTCGTACTGCTTGCTCCAACAGGGACGCGATCTACTCAACGAAAAAGGGTCTTATGATATTTGATCGAATCCATGTGAGTCATATGGCGGAGCTTCATAACATGTCGGATTTTCTCCCTGCGCCAAAACTCAATACGCAATGTCGGCTCGGTCTGTCCAAAGCGACCGCACATGAACTTTGCAATGAAAAATTTTTTCGGGAAGCGGGTGGTGCGTGAGCTGTCATCAACCGCCTTCTTTCCCCTGATCAGAAAATGCACGACCTGAAGCTCGGCGGCTTCCTGCAAGAACCGGGAGGCGGCTTAACAGAGACTTTCACATCGCGGGGCACCAAGGACAACCCCCCTTATCTGCATGATGGCGGTTTGCTGACTTTTGAAGATACAGTTGAATTCTTTATCGTGTATTGCAACTCAAGCTGTCAGATGACGGGAAGTTTGATCCTGTAGCTTATATGCGCCAACTATAGTTAATACATTGTACTTTCGCGCAAGTGAAAAAATGGATTTATAGGTATCGAATGAAACGAGTGGAACGCGTCCTCTGAATTTTATGGTTGGAGTATATGCGTTTTACGTAAAGATGACGACATAATCTGGGAGAAACTCATGAACATTTCCGCCGCAACTGCAACCACAAACCGAAAAGAAGTCGTGTCACTTAGTGGCGCATCCGTCCGTAAATCGACAAAATTGGTGCGAAAGGCCGTATTTCCTGTGGCCGGGCTCGGCACGCGTTTTTTGCCTGCGACCAAGGCGGTAGCTAAGGAAATGTTGCCAATAGTGGATCGACCATTGATTCAATATGCAGTGGATGAAGCCGCGGCCGCAGGTATCGAAGAGATCGTTTTTGTCACTCATCGCAGCAAGCGATCTATTGAAGACCATCTCCATCGCGCGGTGGAGCTGGAAAACGAACTGGCCTCACAAGAGAGACATGCCTCATTGAAGATGTTGCGGCAGCTTACACCCAACGGAGTTCGTTTCACTTTTGTGCGCCAGGAAGAGCCCAAGGGGCTGGGTCACGCGATTTTATGCGCACGGCATCAGATAGGAAACGAGCCTTTTGCTGTGTTGCTTCCGGATGATCTGATTGATGCTCAACCCCCTGTTTTGGCGCAGATGATTTCCCAGTATGAGCAAGCACCGAGCAGCCTCGTGGCTGTCCGACAGGTGCCGCGCGAAGACACCCGTCATTATGGAATTGTGGATGCCTTCGGGGAGGATGCCGACAGTCGTACCATGAAAATTCGAAGTGTGGTGGAGAAGCCTTCTCCCGATGTGGCCCCGTCTAACTTGGCTATCGTAGGTCGTTATGTACTTTCACCCACGATTTTCGAATGTTTGGCAAACCTGGAACCGGGGATAGGGGGAGAAATTCAGCTTACGGACGGCATCGCGCGTCTTCTCAAACTGGAACCTGTGATGAGTTTTCGTTACCAGGGTAAGCATTATGATTGCGGCAGCAAGATAGGCTTTTTGGAAGCCACGGTAGCGTATGGTTTGCAGCATCCCGAATTAGGCAGGCAATTTCGGGAAGTGATATTGCGGGCAGGGCGTGAACTCGCGTCCAAACATGCCTATCCATCGAATCTGGCTATAGAGAAGCCTGATACTCGCCCGGTAGTGTTGAAGAGTGCTTTAGCCTGAACAATCCATGAATATAGCGCTGACTGAGTTGGTGACCGACGCGCCTCTGATTTAGCGGTTCAGGGACATGCGAGCTAAAAAAACTCACATCTCAACTCATGGGAACCAGGTTGACTACATACCCTGATTGTTGTCGCGGGTTCCGATAGCCATCATTTCGCCAAAACGGATGGTTCGCATGGGACTCCAAAGCGAATTAAACTGTATTGTATTTTTGGGAAATAACATCACCACCGTCGAGCCCAGCTGAAAGCGGCCCATTTCATCGCCTTTTCTGAGCGTCAGGTTTTGCGAATCGTATCGCCACTCGCGAACACGTCCAGAGCGTTTAGGATTGACGACACCATGCCACGTCGTGGCAATACTTCCAACGATGGTAGCGCCTACCATCGCTAGCACAAATGGCCCATGCTCCGACTC
>JBDTHR010000077.1:0-4578 GCA_039936855.1 Nitrosospira sp.
TACCCTTAACCACACAAACTCCGTGTCTCGGCATTAATCCGAGGTTCGTTCAGGTGGGTGTCCGTGCATCATTCTTAGTTTAATGCCTCCGCGTAGCTCAATAGCCTGGTAGGTCGGGCTACGCTCCACGATCAAAAAACAATGTCGGGCGCAGCCCGACCTGCTTTAGTGTCGGTTTCCGCAGGATGTGAGCTGTAGCGTAGCGCATCATAACCAGTCGTCCCTGAAAAACCTTTTCTTTAATAAACAGCCATTATTAATCGATAGCTATTTTATCTTGCCTCCGCCCGAGGCATTACAGGGGTTTCAGTATGTGGACGTACAAAAGCCTCAACCCGCAAAATCTTGCGCAGATTGTATCCTGCGGCGCACAACAAGGCGTTCATGGCATCAAATTTGGCACTGTGAGGAATTTTCCTCCCAAACGCCCATCTGTTTTTATGTTCCCCATCACTTTCCGCCGCATTGACATGTCAACGCCGGATACCCGCAATGCCGAGCTGGCAAGGTGCGGGAATAGTGAGTGATGGGTTACGCTACGCTTTACCCACCCTACTGCTGTGCTCGCCCAGGTATATTCAAGTATATCCGCCAGCGCGCCTTGTAATCCCCGCTTGCAGCCCATATTTTCCGGTTAAGCAAGTGGTTGAGGTATAATTTCATTTTTTCTATTCCGCTGTATTGGAGGGCTATCATGCCGATCTATGAATACCGTTGCGGGTCCTGTGGTTATGAAAAAGAATATTTGCAAAAGGTGAACGATGCACCGGTTGCGGCGTGTCCCTCGTGCGGCAGCGATGCTTATGTCAAGCTTGTTTCCGCTGCGGGTTTTCAATTGAAGGGTAGCGGCTGGTACGCTACCGACTTCAAGAATGGTGCAAAGCCGAAACCGAAACCTGATGCGGAAGCACCAGCCGCTGTCAAGAGTGACATCGAGCCTGCGGCCGCACCGGCTGCGGGTGCGGCGCGCCCGGCTTCTCCCGGTGAGTAAGTTCGCAATTCCCTAATATGAAACGTTATTTCATTACCGGGCTTCTGATTTGGGTACCTCTTGGCATTACCGCTTGGGCGCTGAAATTTCTCATTGGCACTATGGATCAGTCTCTGCTGCTCCTGCCGGAGACCCTGCGCCCTGAGGCGTTTGTAGGCGTATATGTGCCCGGCGTCGGTACGGTGTTGACCCTGCTTGTGGTATTTCTCACCGGTTTGCTGACGACCAATATCATCGGTCAGCGGCTGGTGATATTTTGGGAAGGCGTTTTATGGCGCATACCGGTCGTAAAATCGATCTATTACGGGGTCAAGCAAGTCAGCGATACGCTATTTTCCAGCCAGGGAGAGGCGTTTCGTAAGGCATTGCTGGTGCAATATCCCCGTAAGGGCTCGTGGACGATCGCGTTCATGACTGGACATCCGGGCGGCGATGTGGCCAATCATCTCAAGGGAGAATATGTGAGCGTCTATGTGCCGACTACACCCAACCCCACTTCGGGGTTCTTCCTGATGATGCCAAAAAGCGATGTGATCGAACTCGACATGAGTGTGGATGCAGCACTGAAATACATTATTTCCATGGGTGTCGTCGCACCTGGTAATGGTAAAAAAGACGCGAAACAAACACAGGCAGCGCTACTGCATGGCGACAGCGCTGCCAGTTCCGCTTCAAGCGATAAATCCTGATTTTTTTTCCCCCGATTACAGAGCTGTCATGCGTACTGACTACTGCGGCCTCATTGATGCCAAATACCTGAAGCAGAATGTTACCCTCTATGGCTGGGTGCATCGCCGTCGCGACCATGGTGGCGTCATTTTCATCGATCTGCGCGACCGCGAGGGATTGGTGCAGGTGGTATGCGACCCCGACAATGCACCCACTTTTCAAAGCGCCGAGAAAATTCGCAACGAGTTCGTACTCAGAGTTACCGGCACGGTAAGGCCCCGTCCGGCCGGCACAATCAACCCCGACCTCGTCAGCGGCGAAATTGAAGTGCTGGCAAAGTCCATTGAGATACTTAATGCTTCGCTCACGCCACCGTTTCTGATGGACGACGAAAACCTGAGTGAAGCCGTGCGTCTGGAACATCGCTATCTCGATCTGCGCCGTCCGAAAATGCAGGAAAACCTGCGGTTACGCTACAAAGTGGCGATGGCGGTTCGCGTATTTCTCGATCAGCACGGTTTTATCGATGTTGAAACGCCCATGCTGACCAAATCGACGCCTGAAGGTGCGCGCGATTACCTGGTGCCGTCGCGAGTCAACACGGGACATTTTTTTGCACTCCCACAATCGCCGCAATTGTTCAAGCAACTCCTGATGGTTGCGGGATTCGACCGTTACTACCAGATAACCAAATGCTTTCGCGATGAGGATTTGCGCGCAGATCGCCAGCCCGAATTCACGCAGATCGATATCGAGACATCTTTCCTGAACGAAGCCCAGATCATGGCGCTGATGGAAGAGATGATTTGCGGAATATTCAAAAGCGCAATGAATATTGATCTGCCTGGTCCCTTCCCACGCCTGGCTTACGGAGAAGCGATGTCCCGGTACGGCTCGGACAAACCTGATTTGCGTGTCTCGCTGGTGCTGACCGAGCTTACCGATGTGATGCAGAATGTGGAATTCAAGGTTTTCCGCGAAGCTGCCCTTAGAACTGCGGGTCGAGTGGCTGCGCTTCGGGTACCGGCAGGTGGGACATTATCCCGCAAGGAAATAGATGACTACACCAGTTTCGTAGCAATATATGGGGCAAAGGGGCTCGCATATATCAAAGTCAACGCGCTGAAAAAAGGTCTCGAAGGCCTGCAGTCGCCGATACTGAAATTTCTGCCGGAGGCAGTGATACAAGTTATCCTGGAGCGTACCGGCGCTGAAGATGGCGATCTCATATTCTTCGGTGCCGACAAGGCCCAAGTGGTGAATGAGGCGCTCGGCGCGTTGCGCGCCAAGGTCGGGCATGACCGTGGGCTTGCGGAATCCGGCTGGAAGCCTTTATGGGTAGTTGATTTTCCCATGTTCGAACGCGATGAGGAAGAAAACCGCTGGAAAGCCTTGCATCATCCGTTTACCTCCCCGGCGGATGGTCACGAAGACTTGCTGGAGAGTGATCCGGGAAACGCATTATCCAGGGCGTACGATATGGTACTGAACGGTTCAGAAATAGGGGGTGGCTCGGTGCGTATCCATCGCCAGGAAGTGCAGTCGAAAGTATTTCGCGCGCTGAATATTGGAGCCGATGAGGCGCGTGAAAAATTTGGTTTTTTGCTGGAAGCATTGCAATATGGCGCACCGCCTCATGGCGGCATTGCATTTGGACTCGATCGTATCGTTGCGATGATGGCGGGTTCCGAATCAATCCGTGATGTCATTGCTTTTCCGAAGACGCAGCGCGCACAATGCCTGCTGACGCATGCGCCCAGTACGGTGGGTGAAAAGCAGTTGCGCGAACTGCACATCAAGCTTCGGAATATATAAGCTGCGGGCGCTAAAAGTAAAATCCTGGGTGCGTAGTCGCACGGAGATCCGGATTGATAACAACGTGCTCCGCAGGCCGGAGTAATTTCCCCTTCTCTATTTTTTGAGAAATCTTCGCGGTGAAAGTTTATAAGATACCGATTTCCGTTCTGGTGATTATCCACACGTCGGATAGGCAGGTTCTGTTGCTGGAGAGGGCGGATCATCCCGGGTATTGGCAATCGGTTACAGGGAGTTGGAATCAAGGCGAAACGCTTCCGCAAACGGCAGCGCGCGAAGTGGCTGAGGAAACCGGACTGGATGCCGGTCGGTATGAATTGACCGACTGGCACATTCAGAGTGAATACAAGCTCTATGAGGAATGGCGCTGGCGTTATGCACCGGAGGTGACGCACAACACCGAACATGTTTTTGGCCTGCTCGTGCCAGTGCCGGTTCCGGTCTTGCTGGCAGCAAGAGAGCATCTCCAATTTGCCTGGTTTCCCTGGGAGAAAGCAGCGGAAAAAGTTTTCTCCCCGACTAACGCGGAGGCGATACGAAAGCTGGGCAGGGATAAAAGCGACACAAATAATCGCAGCGAAAAAAATCCATGCGCGGAGCCAGGTAGAACGGATAGTTAGGGTATTGGTCTGATGAAGTACTTGCCGGTGGTGCTTCGATAGTTGCCCGAGTTTGCTAGCAGGATACCGGCGCATGATCTTGGCAAAATGGCGTCTTAAATGAGATGCTTCAAAAATGAAATGCCTCGTGCAGATGGATCGCATTTAATAGCCCATCATATGCTTGTGATTTATTCCGGCTTAACAGCTCAGTTGCATTGCAGTTGCCAACGTCCTGATACGCGATCCACACCGGTCGTATTAGAGGTTGTCTAACCGTTTCAGAGGAAAAAACAGGAGTAGCCATGCCAGCGGAAGCTATTGCATTTGAACGTTTTGATAACTTGAAAGATGATGACTGCGCGCAGCGTATCGTAGAGGCTAAAGCCGCACTCGGAAAGCGTGTCGTAATACTCGCCCATCATTATCAGCGTGCGGATGTTTATAAGCATGCCGATCTCACCGGTGATTCCCTGAAGCTGTCGCGCCTTGCCGTGGAAACGG
>JBDTHR010000078.1:0-11842 GCA_039936855.1 Nitrosospira sp.
TGGGGGATGGAGGCCGCTACCTTGCAATTATTCACGGAAAATTTGAAGCGGGACTATTCCGTTACCATGAAAAGATTTCTGACGTTGCAGATCAGCGGTGGCGGCAGCGGCACAGCATCAGCATTGGCGCAGTTGCGCAAGAGCTTATTCGAACGCGGTAAACCGGACGACGCCGCGTTGGAGGCGGGATTACAGATTCTGTTATCGAGCGATTTGCGTGACGAGATCAGGAATATCAAGCAACCGGTTTTATTTTTTCATGGTGAGAACGATGTCATCACACATCCTGATGCGGCGAGATGGATGAACCGCCAGCTGCAAAATTCAGAACTGGTCATGCTGCCGGGCTGTGGCCATGCGCCATTCTTGTCTTATCCCGAGCGATTTGTGGCCGGCATGCTTCGGCTGGCTCATCCGGCAACACATTGAAAACCAGGTGAACTACGACCATACCATCGATAAACGCCAGATGCGCAACGCTTTTGCACGCGCAGCGGCGCATTACGATCAAGCGGCGGTGTTGCAGCGCGAAATCTGCGATCGTATGCTGGCGCGTCTCGAATACATCAAATACAAGCCTGATGTCATCCTCGATGCCGGCAGCGGCACCGGCTACGGCACGCGCGAGTTGCTCGTGCGCTACCCGGCGGCTCGCCTGTTGGCGATCGACATTGCGTCGGCGATGCATTTGCAGGCCCGACCTGCGCCACCCTGGTGGCGGCAATTGTTGGGGGCCGTTGGAGACAAGCGGGGACATCAGGCCAACTATATCGTGGGCGACATAGAACAGCTACCATTGGCGGATTCGTGTGCAGGTCTGGTGTGGTCCAACTTGGCGCTGCAATGGTGCAATGACATCAAGCAGACATTTGCCGAGGTGCGTCGGGTTCTGCAAACCGGCGGTTTGTTCATGTTCAGCACATTTGGGCCGGATACGTTGAAAGAGTTGCGCCAGGCATTCCGTCACATTGATGATTACAGTCATGTCAATCGCTTCACGGACATGCACGATATCGGCGATATGCTGGTACATAATGGTTTCGCTACGCCTGTTATGGATATGGAATATATTACGCTGACCTATGATGACGTGATCGGCGTAATGCGCGATCTCAAAGCCATTGGCGCTCATAATGTCACTCAGGGAAGACGGCGGGGTTTAACCGGGAAAGGTGCGTGGCAAAAAGCGATAAGCCAGTACGAGGCTTTGCGGAAAGAAGGAAAATTACCGGCGACCTTTGAAGTGATTTATGGCCATGCCTGGAAACCCCAACCGCGAACAACCATCGTGACGCCTGAGCTCAGGCGTCAACTCGGCCTTGCATGAGGGACGATTTCTTATGTCACGAGGTTATTTCATTACCGGTACCGGTACGGGTGTAGGCAAAACCCTGGTCAGTTGCGCATTGCTGCATGCTTTTGCGGCGCAAGGCAGCACTGTTATAGGCATGAAGCCGGTAGCGGCGGGTTGCGAGAACGGTAAATGGATGGATGTGGAATTGCTTGCAGCCGCAAGCAATGTCTCCGCCCCGCTTGAGCAGATAAATCCTTACGCATTCATCCCGCCGATTGCACCGCATATCGCGGCGATCCGGGCGGGCACCGAAATCGACATTGATATCATCTATCAGGCCTGCCTGGAACTAAAAAAAATTGCCGATGTAGTGATTGTGGAGGGCGTCGGCGGTTTTCTCGTTCCGCTTAACGGTCATCAAAACAGCGCCGACATGGCCAAAGCATTAGGTTTATCGGTGATTCTGGTGGTGGGAATGCAACTTGGCTGCCTTAACCATGCGCTGCTGACCGCCCAGGCTGTGCAAGTGGCTGGGTTGTCTCTCGCAGGATGGGTGGCGAACCAGATCGATCCCCAGATGACCGTATTCGATGAGAATGTGTCCGCCTTGAAGCTGCGGTTGGGTTGCCAGCTTTTGGGCGTGTTGCCATTTGAATCAAATGCCAATGCGGAAAAACTGTCGACGTTGCTGAATGTTGGCAAAATGGACGCGCGGGCTCAAAACTCCCATTCATGCATTTCATTCGATATGGATAAATAATGTAAACATATCCATCCACTCGGATTCCGCTCTCAGATCATTATGCCTTGAGGTGCAGTTTCCATGGGGATATTCAGCAAAGTATCCTCTGATGGGAAAACAAGCATACCGGCGAATATGCTAATGATCGTTACGACGATGCTGGCAAAAAATGCCGTCCAGAAGCCGGAAATCCTGAACCCCGGAACGAGCGTCGATACCATAAGCATCATGAGGGCATTGATGACCAGCAAAAAAAAACCAAATGTGATCAGCGTCAACGGAATCGTTAAAACGATGACGACGGGTCTGATGACAGCATTAGCAAAACCTAGCAGCAGCGCCGAAATAAGCAGGGATTTTTTACTTGTAAACGAAATGCCGTGAAAGAGAAAGCTCGTGAGCCATAGCGAGATCGCGATTATTGCCCAGTGTGTCAGAAACAGAGTTATGTTGTGCACCATGGATCGGTCCGGGATTTATTCGATGGGTAGTATGTCGTACGGTTTACTGGCGGATGAGGGTGAGCAAAGGTCCGATGTTCGCGCAGACCAGATTACAATTATCTTTTTTCGGCTTTCGGCTTTCGGCTTATACTGTTTTTTGCTATTCCAAAGAGGGAAAATAGTCTCCTTCTCTGGAAGGTTAGCATCCTGGACGATCAGTTTGCCCGAGGGCATCATCTTCACGTTGGGTTGGCTGCTTATCAGTAAATTTTACAATAGATATCCGCGCCGTCCCGCAAAAACCATTTTACGCCCGGAAACAGTGTCTTTAAAGATTTGGCACGAATTCTGCTTATGTACAATAATACAGCCTCTGGCTGAAGGTTGGTTCCAGGTCTGTTCATGTTTAATGGTTTAATGGTTCAATGGTTCTCAACGAGTATTGCCGCTTCCGATGTACAGGACTATGATGCGTCGCGTAGCTGTTGCGCCGTACGGAATTGGTGTTTTCCTGATCCATTGAGCGAGTAAAGCGTCCTGGTGCGAGCGGAGGGACGACGGGTGACGAACGTAAACTGAATTACCAAACGTTAAGACGGGCCGAAGATGGTCAACCAATTCGGATAAACCATTGCAGATGGTTTTGACAAACATTAAGTAGAGCTCCATGCCGACTTCTTCCGATATTTTCAATGCCAGCATCCTGGTCGTCGACGACAAGAGAGTTAATGTCGAACTGATCCGTGTCATGCTCTCTGCCGCTGGTTACACTTCAGTTACTTCGACCGTGGATCCGCTCGAAGTTTGTGATCTTCATCGCGCTAATCGATATGATCTCATCCTGCTCGATTTGATGATGCCCAAACTGGATGGATTCCAGGTGATGGAAGGCCTGAGGTTGGTCGAATCGGAAATAGAGCAGAACACCGAGCCCCATGAATCTGGCGGTTGTCTCCCTGTTCTGGTGATCACCGCTCAACCGGAGCAGAGGGAGCGTGCATTGCGCGCGGGTGCCAAAGGCTTTATCACCAAGCCGTTCGATCGGCTCAAGGTATTGACTCATATCCATGATGTGCTGGAAATCAAATTGCTGCAGAAAGAGCTGCAGCAATTTATTTCGGGCCTTGATGCCACGCTCAGCGAGCCGACCGCTTCCCGGAATGGAGCGGAAGAGCTGTTCGATCAGCTTGCCGGCAGCCTCCCTCAAATTTTCTGGATCTGGAACATCCATGATAAAACGTTTCGTTATGTTAATCCCGCATGGGAGAAAATGACGGGACGGTGTGTCGTGCGCTCCGACACGCCGGAAAAATTTCTTGAGGCAGTTCATCCGGAAGACATGCAACGAGTCATTCATGAAGTGGCGGAGTTGCCGCACGGTGGAGCCGATCATGATTATCGGCTGCTCCTGCCGGATAATACGATACGCTGGGTACATTCCCGCACATTTCCGATAAAGGATTCTATAGGGGTATATCGAGTCGTAGGGATGATGGAAGACATTACGCTTCGCAGGGAGGCTGACCAACCGCTACCGCAGCTTGCGCATTATGATGCCCTTACAAACCTTCCCAATCGTAGTCTGTTTGATGAATCGCTTCAGAAGATCATCAAACAAGCGGAAATGAATCACCGCATCATCTCCCTGCTATTTATCGGTATCGATAACTTCAAAAGTATAAACGACACATTGGGGTGTGCTCTGGGAGACGAATTGCTGCGCCAGTTCAGCCATCGTTTATCGGAGTGCCTGCGTATCACCGACATGGTTGCGCGGTTGGGTGGTGATGAATTTGGCTGCATACTGGTTACGCCTGACGGTTCAAGGGATGCAGCCATGGTTGCGAGCAAGATCCGCGAAGCATTACGCCAGCCTTTCTTCTTGCAAGGTCATCAAATCACTGTAACAGCAAGCATCGGTATCAGCATTTATCCGTCGGACTCCGTGGACGCGGGCACTCTCGTCAAAAATGGCGATGCCGCGATGTATCGGTCGAAAAGCGCGGGCAGAGACACGTATCGTTTCTTTGCGGCAGAAATGAACGCACGGGCAATCGAGAAGCTGGATAAGGAAAATGAACTGCGGGAGGCCCTCGACCGAAATGAATTCGTTTTGCATTATCAGCCGAAAGTCGAGCTTTCCATGGGGCGGATCACAGGGGTGGAAGCACTGATAAGATGGAGGCGTCCAGGGCATGGGTTCGTTGCGCCGGCCGAATTCATACCGGACCTCGAGCAAACCGGATTGATCAATCGGGTGGGTGCCTGGGTTATCGATAGCGCCTGCAGGCAGATCGCGGAATGGCGGCGCGCGGGAGCAGGGGAGATTCCGGTTTCGGTCAACGTGTCCGGAAGGCAATTCCTGCAGAGCACACTCAATGAAGATGTTATTCGGGCGACGCAGGAGAACGATGTTCATCCGGAATTGCTCGAATTTGAATTGCAAACAGAAAGAGCGTTGAGAGAGAACAGTATTGATTCTGATTTGCTGGAATTAGAGCTGACCGAGAGTTCTCTGATGATGCATGCCAGAAAAACAACCGGTATTCTCAAGAGATTGAAAATACTGGGGGTTCAGATTTCGATTGATGACTTCGGAACCGGCTATTCGAGTCTCGCCTATGTAAAACGATTCCCTATCGATGTGTTGAAAATCGACCGTTCCTTTATTATGGAAATTACTACAAATTCCGCGGACGCTGCAATCACAACCGCAATTATCGATATGGCGCACAGCCTTAATGTCAGAGTTGTAGCCGAGGGTGTGGAAACGGTTGAGCAACTCGATTTCTTGCGTGAGCGCGGGTGCGACGAGATCCAGGGTTACTATTTTGCGCGTCCGCTACCCCCGGATGAAATATTCAAACTACTTTCAGGTAGTGACAGACTTCTCAAGCCGGCGCAATCCATTCACGTATAATCGTTAAACCGCTCCTGTGACCCCTGTGCCTGTGACCCCTGTGACAAGATCATCGAAGCTTAAAATTAATGGGTATCAAAAATTCTTTCAAACCATGGCACTTGGTAAAAAATAAGCTGAATGATGAGCGCCAACCGCGGGATGTAGAATAATGGATATCAGTTATTCCGTAATGTAACGTTCGCGCACGGCTTGACGGATATTGCTTCCCGTAGCAAGCGTCCAGCATTATTTCAACGAGTGCGGCACAAATTCCAGAAGTCGAACGCCATGCTGAAAAGATAGAATGGCATGCACGTCTCTGTATTGTATTTTTTTTTGAAAATTTTTCCTTTTTGATTAAACATGCGATTTGCCTGCTTAGGTAGTGGCTCACGAGGTAACGGTCTTGTAGTCGAAGTGGCAAATACCCGATTGCTGCTGGATTGCGGTTTTACACTGAAGGAAATCGTTATCCGGCTTACGCGGATCGGCCTCGAACCTGGCATGATCGATGGAATTGTCGTCACTCACGAGCACGATGACCACATTGGTGGTGTGGCACGGTTTGCGCGCAAATTTGGCACTCCGGTATGGTTAACGCACGGCACATTGCGCAGTGCAGGGAAGGCGTTTGCGTTATTGCCACGCGTTAATGTCATAGAGGACTACCAGCGTTTCTCCATTGGGGATATCGAGGTCGAGCCTTATCCGGTTCCGCATGACGCTCAGGAACCCGCGCAGTTTGTGTTTGGCGACGGCGCATTGCGGCTAGGCGTACTGACCGATACCGGGTGTTCGACGCCCCACATCGAGGCAATCTTGAGACACTGTCATGCGCTGGTGCTCGAATGTAATCACGACGCACAGATGCTCGCAAGCAGCAATTATCCGCAAAGCCTCAAACGACGCGTAGGCGGGCGTCTTGGTCATCTCGAGAACGCAGCCTCAGCGAATCTTCTTGCAAATCTTGACTGTAGTCGCCTTCAACACGTAATCGCAGCACATTTGAGCCAAAAAAATAATACTCCGCTACTTGCGCAAACAATGTTGAGTGGTGCCTTGAACTGTGAACTAGACTGGATTGGTGTCGCCGATCAGAGTGATGGCTTTAGCTGGCGCCAGTTGTTTTGAGTGATACTTGCATCCGAATCTGGATTTTTTCTTGATTTATAGCGAGGGGTATCTGTAACAACCATAGAAAAGCCGCCTCTTCTTAAATCGGGAGGCGGCTTTTCTATCACCGTAATTATAATTTACTTCAATGTCACTTCAGCGCATCCAAAACGCCTTTTTTCGCGTTTGAAGCCGTCTCTGCCACAGCATCCGCTGTTTCTTCCGACTGGGCGGCAGCTGCATCCTTAGCAGCATCTGCTTTCTCACTTAACGCATCCTCGGCGTCGCTTGCTGCGTCCTTGGTAGCAACAACGGCACCCGCTATCTTTTCTTTTGCAGCATCGACTGTTTCAACCGCTGTATCTTTTGTAGACTCGATCGCAGCCTCTACGTCACTTTCGGCAGACGGAGCGCCGCTATCGGTGGCGGCAGCAGCGGAATCGGATGCATCGGATTCCGCTGGCGCAGCAGGGGCGTCCGATTGTGATAGCACTTTGGCGAAATTATCCTTTTCCTGTTCAGGAAGTGCCTGGTTTGGTTTGCCACAGGCAGTCATGGCTAGTACAGCTAGGGTTGCAGCGGCTAATGTGAGTCTCATCGTCTAATTCTCTCCAAGTTGTTTAAAACTTAATACGGCAAAAAACATTTAATCACTCAAGTGCAGGCCCAGCAACGGATTATACAAATGGAGGTTGATGCGCATAGGATTTATTACTTTCTGATCAATAAAAAAGCCATCCACAGGATGGCTTTTTTTGCCTGTCCACTTTACTAGTGAGCGGCTGGGATTGCGCTTTGGCCTTCCTTTATGGGATTACCATTGCCATCAAGCGCGTGCCCGGGGAGAACGGCCTGACCTGAGTACTCATCCTCGTCATCAGCGGCAGCAGCAGTGTGCTCGGCTGGCGTACCGGAAGCGGCACGCTCCTCATCCATTGTCGTGCCTTCTTCCGTTCTGGTTCCATATGTGGTGGAATTCTCCGGCAGGGCTTGTTTTGGTCTGTCGCATGCCGTGAGAGCAAGTGCCATCAAGGCAGCGGCAAGAAGTGATAGTTTCATTATCGGGGAGTCCTTAATAAAAATAGAAATAGGTTGTCGCGGATCATATTATATAGCAAAAACACCCCCAAACAAGTCGAAATTTCCCTCGAGACGGGTGGCTGAGCTTGCTAGCCGCTGGTTTGGACCGAGTCACTAGATATATAATCTATAAAACCTTGCCGAGAGTAGCCTTTATCAGTTTTTTAGTTGGAAGATTCTTCTTTTTTGACATTATCGTCACTCGCATCGGCGTGACTTCCAGCGTCGTGGCTTCCAGCGGCCTCATCAGTCGAAGGTTTATCAAGATCGTCAAAATTCGGCGCTGAGTCGCGTTCAACCGAGGCGGAGGGAGGTGGCTTATCCATAGGATGTTTTTTGCCGTCACAAGCGGTCAGCGTCAATGCCGTTACAGCAGCAGCGAGGAGCAGGTATTTCATCATTAAGTCATCCTGTAGTTTCAGAGAGAAACCGTAGTGTAGCAAAAGCTCCGGGATCATTCAAACTCGGCCAAAGAGATGCGAAGTGGTGGGCCTTCTGGAAATCATTTCCTGATAAAAAACGCCGTCCCTGGGGACGGCATTATCAATTTTGCCATTACCGATTAATCTACGGTCTTGCCGTCGACATCGGTCTCTTTAGGGCTGGCGGGCGTATAGCCACCAGCCAAGTCTTCAGATTTTTTTGACTCGGCTTCGGCAGCGTCTTCTTTTTGCGCCGCATCAATTTCCTCATTGCTGAGTTGCCCTTCACGTTTATCCCAAAGGCTGGGTGGATATTGCCCCGGTTTTCCTTCTCCCGGAGTTTTCTCTCTCATTTGATCACATGCGCTAAATGTCAGTGTTACCAAAACGGCGGCGAGGAGCGAGTATTTCATTTTTTTAATCTCCTTTATAGGTTTACCAGAATAAATTATACGAGCGTTTCGGCCATTTAAATCTGAGAAACGATCATTTTAATAGCCACTATCTTAATAGCAGAATTCAGAAATGTTGTCTAGTCGTTGCATCTCACAACCTTCAGAAATAGCGGCAAATCATCGGTGGGGGAGCTTTACAGGCATTTGGCAAAATGCCGACCGAAAACTTTTACACCTCTACGAAGCGGTAATTTTCATGGCGCACACGATTCTCTCAGGCAGCTACAAAATTTATAATCCGGGTAAGCTCGCCCGTCCCTGAGGTAGCCTACAGGTTAATGAAATTATGCCGGGCTCGCCGATACCTTCACTATTTCGACATAACCATAGAGGTACCACAGGTAAAGCAGGGAGAGAGCCTCATCGTCGGGTTCTTCTGCCATAGGCAGCGCAAGGCGATCAGCTAATTTTCCAAGCAACCTGCATGTCGCGGTGCTCGCGGTATACGCGTCGCCATTCAAAAAAATATTCTTGCCTTTGTACAACATTCGGCTTTTCAGGTTCAATTGCAGCTTCCCTTCCTTAACCTGATACGCGAATTCCTGCTGAGTCACAGGATTCGATGGTGGCGAAAAAAAAACATGATGTTTGGGCTCGGTCAGGTAGATCCCCAGAAAACGTTCTATATCAGTCGCGTTCCACGTGATGTTGCTGAGCACTGTTCCCACCTGTTGCAACATATCAGGGCTGATGCGCCCCGGATGCGATTGGAGGCCAAGATTCGGGTCATGATAAATTCCCTCGACTTCGGTGCGATCCTGCAGGTAAACAAGAAATTGAACAACGAGTTCCTGATAGGTGGGCGCCCGAAAACCGATGGAATAGGTCATGCAATGGCCTTTTGCGACCCCATGATGTGCATAGTTGGGGGGCAGATACAGCATATCGCCGGGTTCCAGCATCCATTTCTGTTCAGGTCTGAATTCCCGCAGGATTTTTAGTGGCGCATCCGTCACCAGCCTCTTGTCCTGCTGGGCTGAGATCTGCCAGTTTCTGCACCCCATGCCTTGCAGCAAGAAGACATCGTATGAATCAAAATGAGGCCCCACGCTCCCTTCCTCAGGGGCATAACTGACCATCAAATCATCGAGACGAGCGTACGGGATGAAATTGAATTTCCGTAGCAATTCACGGGCTGAAGGTAAGAAGTGGTTGATATCCTGCACCAGCAGCGTCCAGTCTTTCGCCGGCAGACGTGAAAACACGTGAGGTGTGAAAGGACCGTGCCTGACTTCCCATTTACCCTTCTTCCGGGTTATCAGGCGCGACTGTGCGTCGTCGTGGCAGGCGAGATTGATAAGATCGTCCCGAGTCAGAAAACCCCGGAAATCTGGCAAGGCCCCACGCACAAGCAAAGGTTTTTTCTGCCAGTACTCCCGGAGAAAACTTCTCACTGAAATACCCCCCAGCAGCTTACTTTTCATTACCGGTCACAAGCCGACATGGATTTTCCATAAAAATGGCCTGGTTTTTCTGTTCTTTTGCGCATCCCATCTTGCCGACGAATTGGCAACCAGCTTTTCCAGGCGAGGCGCCATGCGGAGACGCGGTCCGGGCGCTGGCATCAGGCTCATCTGCCGCGCATGAACATCTTATCGAGATCCGCAAGACTGATTTCGAACCACGTAGGCCTGCCGTGATTGCATTGACCGGCACGTTCCGTTGCTTCCATTTCACGTAGCAAGGCATTCATTTCCGTGACGGTCAGTATCCGGTTGGCACGAACTGCGCCGTGACAAGCCATAGTGGAAAGAATCTCGTTACGTTTGCTGGTTAGTACCCGGCTGGCGCCGAACTCGCGAATTTCGGTCAATAATTCGCGTGCAAGCTTAACTATGTCAGCGTCCTTTAGCGTGGCCGGCACCGACCGCACCACAAGCATGGTTGGTGAAAGTGCGGAGATTTCAAACCCAAGTTCTTGTAAAGTAGCGCTGTTTTCTTCAGCCGCGGCAACATTCAGACCATCCGAATGAAAAATCGCGGGGATCAACAAGGGCTGCATCGAAAGCGTATGGTTATCCAGCGCCGATTTGAGTTTCTCATACAGGATCCGCTCGTGCGCGGCATGCATATCCACGATAAGCAATCCGCGTTCATTCTGCGACAGAATATAAATGCCGAGGAGTTGCCCCAGGGCGAAACCCAATGGCGGAATGTCGGACTTCTCGGTGCCGGCAATTGCTGCCGGTGTGTCCACCGATTCTGGGTTGCTGCTGTCAGCGCCAAACAGCGCAGGGTAGAACGCCTGTGATTGGGCTACGCCTAAAGGCGGAGCAAGCGACATGGTATTTTGTCGCGAATAAGCTGAAAAGGGCGCAGTTGTAGAGCCAGCGCCACCTTCGTTACCGTTTTCCTGCCGGCTTCCGCCTACGGGGATAGACGCTGTGGATAGAGGCCGGGACGATGCCAGCGCTTTATTGATCGCGTGAAAGATGAATTGGTGCAGTGCGCGCGGATCGCGGAATCTCACCTCGATCTTGGTAGGATGCACATTCACATCCACGCCATCGGCATTCATTCCGAGGAACAGAACAAAAGCCGGGTGCCGATCCAGATGGAGGATATCCCGATAGGCTTCACGTAGCGCATGAGCAATCAATTTGTCGCGCACGAACCGCCCATTGACAAAAAAATACTGGGCATCGCGAGAAGACCGGGAATAGGCCGGCGATGCCGCAAGGCCCCAAAGACGTAAATCCGCTGCCTGTTCCTCTATGACTACCGAGGTCCGGCTGAACTCATTGCCCAGTATCGCCTCGATGCGAAGTCGTGCGTCCGTCGCACGCAAGTGGCTGCGTACCGTGCCATTGTGTTGTAGCGAGAGAGCGATATCGGCGCGCGACAAGGCAATGCGCTTGAATACCTCCTCGCAGTGGGATAATTCAGTCGCTTCAGTCTTTAGAAATTTACGCCGGGCAGGAGTGTTGAAGTAGAGATCATGCATTTCTACCGTAGTGCCGTGGGCAAGTGCGGCAGGTTCCGGCGTTGACACGCGACCTCCTTCGGTTTCTATCCGCCAGGCGTGCTTTTCTTCTGACCTGCGGCTCGCCAGCGTCAACCGCGAAACGGCTGCGATACTTGCAAGCGCCTCTCCCCGAAAACCGAGGCTCGCTACTTTTTGTAAATCTTCCAGGGAATCGATCTTGCTGGTAGCGTGTCGGGCAAGCGCAAGCGACAGATCGTCCCTGGAAATTCCCGTTCCGTTGTCTGCTACCCGGATCAATTTGATGCCACCCTGGAAAAGTTGTACGGTGATTTCGGTCGATCCCGCGTCCACGCTATTCTCCAGCATTTCCTTGAGTGCCGCTGCCGGACGCTCCACTACCTCTCCGGCCGCAATCTGGCTGATGAGCAGGTCGGGTAGCGGTTTGATCACATTCATAAGCAGATT
>JBDTHR010000079.1:0-15247 GCA_039936855.1 Nitrosospira sp.
GTGTCATAGGCGAACGGCGAAATGAAACCTTTGTCGAGCAGCTTCCTATTCCGCTTGAACGCTGCCCGGGCATCGACCAGTTCCGCCTGCGCCTGCTGCAGGTTCGCTTTAGCTACGTTGATGCTGGCAGCTGCCTGGTCCATCGTTGCACTGACGTCGGTATTCTCCAGTCGCGCAATAATTTCGCCTTCCTTGACCATGCTGCCTTCTGTTACGCCCAACCATTCCACCCGTCCGGTAGCCTTGGACGCTACTGCCGCCTTCCGTTGCGCAACCACATAACCGGTGGCGTTGAGCAATGTAAATGATTGTGACGGATACGCCGTGGTGACCGTGGATGACTCCACCTCTACCGCCATGCCGCTTCGGAAATAGAGAATTCCTAGTACCACAAGCATTACGGCAATCGTGAGCCACGCGGCGAGCGGGATGCGTCTCTTGCGCGCATGCGCCACTGCGGTGCTGCTCCGGTCTATCTTCAGTCTGGTAAGGTCTTCGTTGGTCACGGCAACGTCTCGGATAATTCAACGCCGCGATTATGAGGTAGAAGCATTATCACCGCCACCAGCCTGTCGGACTTGAAGAATAGCAGCAAAAAAGTGACTGGGTTAGGACGGAATTTGACGATTTCGGAAACTCATAGTTATTTTACCAGCCGAAAAAGCCGCAAAATATGAGTCAGCCAGACGTATTTGCAACCGATTTCCGTTAAGTCCGACAGGCTGGTGGAAGCCTCTGGCTTAACTCTGCGCGGGCTTGACGGCAACGATAAGAAGAGAGAACAGATGGGCGGAAGTCGCTATCCTCAATGATCGCGGCAGAGGTTTCAAAAAACTCTCAGTAGTGAGAATAGCGCGTAATTTCGGCCGGTGGAAAGGTTTTACTCAAGCAATACCATCCTTGAGCGCGAGAGAGGAGGGTTATTCGCGAAATATCGCTTGATGCCGGCCAGTATTGCGTCGGCCAGTTTATCCTGATACGCGCTATCTTTCAGTTTCTTTTCCTCATCCGGGTTACTGATGAAAGCTGTTTCAACCAGGATTGAGGGGATATCCGGCGATTTGAGGACGGCGAAGCCAGCCTGCTCCACGCTGCTTTTATGTAGGTGGTTGATATCGCCGATTTCCGAGAGTACTTCCCTGCCGAGCTTAAGGCTGTCGTTGATGGTCGCCGTTTGAGATAAATCAAGCAAAGTTTGCTTGAGATAGGGGTCCTTGATATCAAGGTTGACTCCCCCGATCAAGTCCGCATCATTTTCTTTTTTTGCCAGCCAACGCGCAGCAGCCGAAGTTGCGCCACGTTCGGACAGCGCGAATACGGAGGAGCCGCGTGCATGCGGCTTGATAAAGGCATCGGCATGCACGGATACGAACAAATCGGCATTCAACTGCCGCGCCTTTACAAGACGCATAGGCAGCGAAATAAAGTAATCTCCGTCCCGCGTCAGCGCGGCTCGCATGTTGGGTTCTTTATCTATTTTGGCCTTGAGTTTTTTGGCGATCGCCAGCGTGATATTCTTCTCATGTGTACCGCGCCGACTTATTGCGCCGGGATCCTCCCCGCCATGCCCAGGATCAATAGCGACGGTTATGAGACGCATCATCTCCGGCTTGTGTTTTTTGGCGGCTGAGGCGTTCGTGGATCGGGTTTCCGTTTTCGAATTTATATTGATGCCGGAACTGGCGTCAGCTTGTAATGTCGCGGTGGTAGTTTCGTTCAGAAGTGCCATCAGTGGATCGGACGGAACAGCGGGATAAAGATCCAGCACCAATCTGTGTCCATAGTCACCTACGGGTTTAAGCACAAAAGCTTGCGGCACCGCTTGGGTTTTGAGGTCCAGTACCAGCCGAAGTATGCCCGGTTTGAAGCGACCGATCCGCACTGCCTGGATATAGGGGTCGGCGTCGTCGATTCTATCGGCCAGTTTTTCGAGTTCGGGCGTCAGCACGACTTGTTCCAGATCGATCGCAACGCGGTCCGGGTTTTTTATGATGCTGAGGGTATACCGTATAGGCGCGTTTGATTCCAGCGTCAGGCGGGTATACTCCGGCGCTGGCCAGATACGGACTGCACTGACTTTGATATCAGCGAAAGCGGAATTGCAGAGCGGCAGAAACAGAAGTATGGCCACCATGAACCAGGTGACGAATATGGAGCGGTGACGACCATTGCGACAATCGGATATTGTCGCGTTCAAGGATTTTTCAGGGATTGCCAATGTTTCAAACACAGTCTACCGGCCTCCGTGTCTGCCTGAATTTCCACATTGCGGCCAGCGTCAACAATATGGAACAAAAAATTCAAATCGGCCGTGGGCAATAGTTCGCCTGCCTTTTTAGGCCATTCCACCAGACAGATTGAGTTCGCGTTGAAATATTCCCGGAACCCTGCTTCTTCCCATTCGACGGGATCTTTGAATCGATAAAAATCAAAGTGATAGAAGTATAACCTAGAAATTTTGTAAAGTTCAACCAAATTATACGTGGGGCTTTTTACTTTTCCATGATAACCGAGGCCTCGGAGCATTCCACGTGCCAGCGTGGTCTTGCCAGCACCGAGATCGCCATTCAGGAAAATAATTAGGCCGGGATGCAATATGGCTGCAATTTCTGTGCCGAGCGCTAGCGTCGCAGCTTCATCGGGAAGATCGCGTCTGGCGTGATGGTCGTTAGCGTGATGCATGACGGTCAAGAAAGGTATGATGTGAACGCTGCAAGAAAAAATCTCCAGGGATCCGCCACGGATTCTGCCGGATCGAGTGGTTGATTTTACCCAGTTCGCCGTGTCGATCAAGGCCTGGGGATAATGAACTCGACTTTAAGGATATCTGCTTTGCCGATGTAGGCGCTAAGATGACGCATGCCGAATCAGGCCTGGGGGAATGGCTTAGCAAGGTTATCACGGAGAGAGGGATTACATGGCAAAGCATGGTACGCAGCGTACCCGCCCAGTGGAACTCGTTCCCGGCGCGCATGAACTACATGCCGCCAACGAGAGATAGTTGGCAAGTGATCCGGTCTTGGCCGGTGCAGCAAGGTTACCCTGCTGCTTTCACGTGAAGCGGTATCCCTGCCCCATTGGGCAAAATGTATACCGATTTGGCATTGCCGATTGGGTTCTCCATGGGAAATTATTGCGGTAGCTGCACCAAGTGCATCGATATTGCCCCACTCAGGTTGTTATGCGCCGCACCTTCTATCTCACCATTGAACACAAGTGAAGTGTTGCTGAAATGTTCCGCTCTTTGATAGGCAATCGCTTGTGATCGCGGTGACTGTCAGTTGGTATATCGTTGGAAAATAGGCGGAAACCACCGACGAAGAGGCCTTCGCCGTGCGCAATGTCTTGGGCGATAAATCATTGATTAAGCTATTCAGCTGCACCAGAAGAGTTTGATATCAGAATGACTGACGGTCCTATCTTCCGTATCAGGCATGACTCACGGTGTGTAACATGGCGGCTGTACTTGGGGGACGCGCCATTTTCCGAGAGGGTGATGGAGGCGTATCAGGGATGTCGGGTTGACGGTTCGTCCGTGGTACGCGAACACGTGCGGTGGGGATTACATCGGCATGAAGAGGGTGGTGTTTAGACCGCAGGACAAAGGATCGCGATAGCTCGAATCCGAGGTCGGCTATACACGCTATTACTAACCTTGAATGACCTGGTTTGCATGGGGTGTACCAAAGTCCAATTTAGTCCTGCTGCCGAAATTGATAAGATGCAGGTATCGTCAGTTGTCGAATTAAATGGACATCCTTCTGTAGCTCGTTTTGATGGAATAAACTTTTTGAATACCGCAAGCTGGCGTCATGTTCAACGTTTACAATCGCGTAAAATGTTATTATGCCAGCCTTGACGGTGTGGGATTACATGCTATAAATAGTCGGTTAGCCCTTGGGTTTGAATCAATGCCGCCTTCAAAAGAGAAATTGATTTGCCGCCCCTTATTTTTACTAAAAACCCTCTTCCAGCGGCCCCAGCAGACTTTTAATAATCAATATACAAGAAAAGGAAGTCCAGTGAGCGCTTCGTATATCAATATCAGGAAATGCTTTGCTTGTTTGGCTATTGTTTTTCCGGTCTTCCTCATCGGTTGCAAATCATATCCATCGCTTTCTCCGGACGACAAACACCTCGCGCATGACTACCTGATCGGTCCAGGAGACAATGTGGATATCATCGTTTGGCGCAATCCCGAAGTCTCCATGGCGGTTCCGGTTCGACCGGACGGAAAAATCACGACCCCTCTGGTGGAGGATTTGCCCGCCAGCGGGAAAACGTCAACGCAGTTGGCGCGAGATATTGAAGAAGCTTTGTCGAAATATATTCAGCAACCGGTTGTGACCGTTGTCGTGACGGAATTTATCGGCCCCTACACGGAACAAATCCGCGTCATAGGGGAGGCTGCGAAGCCCCAGGCACTTCCATATCGTGAAGAAATGACACTTATGGATGTTCTGATTGAGGTCGGGGGCATAACGGATTTTGCAGCGGGCAATAAAGCCAGGATCGTTCGCAACGTAAACGGTAAGCAGCAACAATTTAGCGTCCGACTGGATGACCTGATCAGGGACGGTGATATCTCGGCTAACGTACCTATGCAGCAGGGCGATGTTCTTGTCATACCGGAAAGTTTTTTCTGATGAAGTTAAATTACGTTAATGCTGCAAAAAGAGCTTGTTGAGATACAGGCAGCGCCCCCTTCTCTTATTGGTTTTATCATAAAGATTCGCATGATATGCATACTTTCGCAAAATGACATTTTCTAAGAGAAAGCAGACGGATTTCATCTTCCAAATGAAGCAAATATATAACGACAAGAAAAACGACTGGTTTCAGCGCTGTCAGCACAAGGACAGCAGATATGTCGTTTTTTCCATAAGATCGACAATAGCATTTTTTAGGACGACCTGACAGATGGAGGAGCTTACAGGACAGTTGCTCGCTTATCTGAAAGGAGTCTGGAAATATCGTTGGGTTGCAGTGGTAGCGGCTTGGGTCGTTGCTGTGGCGGGATGGACCGTCGTTTATAAGCTCCCTGATGATTATCAATCCACCGCCAGGATTTATGTCGACACTCAAAATGTATTGAAGCCTTTAATGGCAGGCATGACGGTTTCTCCTGATCTCCAGCAGCAGGTTTCCATCATGAGTCGTACTTTGATCAGCCGGCCCAACGTGGAAAGAGTCATTCGAATGGTGGATCTGGATATTAAGGTGAAGAGCGTAAAAGAACAGGAAAAGCTCGTCAAAGATCTTATGGATAAGATCCAGCTCGGAACCGCAGGGCGCGACAACCTTTTTACCATTCACTATAACAACCAGAATCCAAAACTCGCCAAGGACATAGTTCAATCTTTGCTTACCATCTTCGTCGAGGGGGGGCTTGGAGACAATACACAGGACTCCTCGTCCGCGATTCGCTTTATCGATGAGCAGATCCGCAGTTATGAGGAGAAATTGATCGCGGGAGAAAATAATCTTAAGGCATTCAAGCAGAAGAACATTGGACTGATGCCTCAGCAGGGCGGGGATTATTACTCTCAGCTATCCCAGGCTGTGGAGGATCTTAATAAAACAAGGCTGGAGTTGCGGGAGGCCGAGCAGGCACGCGACGCAATCAAAAGACAAATTACCGGTGATGAACCTGTTCTTCTGGTGGATCAGGATGATTCAATCTCGTCCATAGTCAATGTGGAGCTTGATTCTCGAATTGAGGCGCTGGACAAGAATCTGGATATGCTCAGGCTCAACTTTACAGAACTGCACCCGGACATTATGTCGACGAAACGTCTTATTGCGCAGCTTGAGGAGCGTAAAAGAGAAGAAGCAAAGCTGACCAGACCTGGCGCTGATCCTGGTAGGAATTATAGCCCCATGCTGCAACAGCTCAATGTGGCCTTAGCGGAAGCGGAGGCTGACGTCGCTTCAATGAGAGCTCGCGTGGAAGAATATACTTCTCGATATGAGCGGATGAAATCTCTCAGCAATGCGGTGCCTCAAGTTGAAGCGGAGCTTGCGCAACTTAACCGCGACTATCAGGTAAATCAATCCAATTACGAAAAGCTTCTCGAACGCCGTGAATCCGCAAAAATATCTGGAGATCTGGGGTCTGCTACCGATCTAGTATCGTTCAGGATTATCGATCCGCCAACGGTTTCAGACAGACCGGTAGGTCCAGACCGTGGCAAGTTTTTTTCTATTGTTTTCCTTGGTGCCTTATTGGCGGGCATAGGCGTCGCATTTGTTATCAGTCAGGTACGGCCGACTTTCCATAGTCAGGCGAGTCTGCGTGAAATCTCCGGTAAGCCGATATTAGGTTCCATTCCGATGATCTGGACCGATCAGGAAAAAAGTAAACGCAAAAAGCGGCTTTATGCGTTTGGACTTTCCTTGCTGTCTTTGCTGAGCCTATACGGAGCATTAATGGTGAAAATTGCCTGATCCGAAGTCCGAGCCGCTGTTTTTCGAAGAAAACGGGAGGGTAACAGAACTTAAAAGTTAGCCGAGATCGCCGGTTAGTTATCGAATCTCCATCAACCCGTCCTGCCTGCGTTTAGATCAGGCAACTCGCAATTAAATACAGAGCGACATCTGGGAAGTCCGAATCAGAATATTGGAGAAAGCGTGAGCATTATTGAAAAAGCGGCAGCTAAACTCGGAAAAAAAGCGGAATCCAATGCACGGAATGCGCCATCAACCGCTTCCATAAATCCCGTTCAAGAACCCTTGATTGGAAATGATGTTTCCAAGGAAGAATTTAGTCAGAATCGTTCACCAAGCCCTGGTTCGGCATCGAAGCGAATTACGCTAAATCTCGCGAAAATGCGCCAGCATGGCGTTGTCACGCCGGATGAGGGAAGAACGCGGATAGCCGAGCAATTTCGCGTGATCAAGCGGCCATTGCTCACCAACGCGTTTAGCAAGGGGCCGGGCAGGGTCAAGAATGGAAATCTGATCATGGTGACCAGCGCCCTCGCTGGGGAGGGGAAAAGTTTCTGTACTGTTAATCTGGCTATGAGCATAGCAATGGAAATGGATCGCACGGTATTGCTGGTCGACGCCGATGTGGCGCGTCCCACGGTTCCCAGAATACTTGGTGTCGGAAAAGAGAGAGGTTTGCTCGATATTTTGCTTGATGAAAAACTTGATTTGGCCGACGTTCTAATTAAAACCAATATCGAGAAGTTGACTCTTCTCACTGCCGGAACGCGCCATTCTCATTCCACGGAGTTACTGGCAAGCCAGAGCATGGGCGACCTGTTGAAAGAACTTGCAGAACGCTACGCCGATCGCGTCGTTATTTTTGATTCGCCACCGCTGCTATTAACTAGCGAAGCCCGCGTTCTGGCGAGCCAGATGGGACAAATTGTTCTGGTTGTGGAAGCTGAAACGACATCGCAACAGGCTGTTAAGGAAACCCTCCGTCAGATCGAATTCTGCGATGTCGTAAATTTGATCTATAACAAGACCAAATCATTTTCCGGCAGTGAATATTACGGTTATTATTATCATGAGAGTGCCTAAGGGTAAGCCCCGCCAAAGGGCTTTATTCCCGGTTGCACGTTCCGCCGTGACGGTGCTATTACTCCTGTCGCCCTGTTCTGATGCGGCCGAATGGGGGATTATTCCTAGGATGAATTTGATTGAAACTTATTCTGATAATGTCAGGTTGGGCACAGCATCAAGTGCGTCCGGATCAGGCGATTTCATCACTCAGGTCAATCCCGGCATGTCTATAACTGGGCTGGGGCCGCGCTTTACACTCAGAACGGATTATACGATGAATAATCTTTTCTACGCCGAGAACAGCAACCTGACCCGAACCAGGCATCAACTGAATGCGCTTGGAACCGCCGAGTTGATCGAAGACCTGTTTTTTGTGGATGGACGGGCCGCGATGACGCAGCAAAATCTCTCCCTAACCGGACCGCAATCTCTGGACAATGTCAACGTCACGGGTAACAGAGCTGACGTAAGAACATATAGTATCAGCCCTTACCTTCGGCATAGGTTCAAGGACTTTGCATCCGCGGAGTTGCGCTATAACTATAATCAGGTTACTTCAGACGCCAACGCACTTTTCAACAGCCAGGGAACCGGCTATCTATTTGCCTTGAACAGCGGTACCTCATTCAGAACGTTTAGCTGGGGTATTAATTATAGTAATCAGACAGTTGATTTTGCGCGATCAAATCGGAGCGTCGATTTTGAACGCTCCACTGGCACTCTTCGTTACCAGGTAACGCGGCAATTTCAATTGATTGCAACAGGAGGCTATGAAAAAAATAGTTTTATTTCAATCCGGGGAAGTCCATCCAGTCCTACGTGGTCAATAGGCTTTTCATGGATACCCTCCGAGAGAACCAGTATCGCAATCAGTGGAGGCCAAAGATTTTTCGGCGATACCTATACGGCGCTTGCGACTCACCGCACTCGCTTGACCGTATGGGAGGCGGGTTATGATCAAGCTATTACAACATTTAACCAACAGGCTCAGGGCGGATCCATGTTCGGTATGGGAGGCGCCTTGGGGCAGCTTCTCGCTGCCCAAAACCCTAATCTCAGCCAAGATGTTATTCAGCAAAACACCGGCGCGCTTCTTGGACCAGGGGCTTCAGGTGCTTTTGCTAATCCCAACAACTTTTTAACGAACCGACTCTTTCTGCAGAAGCGCTTCCAGGCATCTGTTGCCATAAATGGTACGAGAAATACCCTTGTATTCCGGTTATTCGATATGACACGTCGGGCATACTCGCCAGAATCGGTCGATATCGGCCTGGGGAATGCAGCGGACCTGTCGTTACTCAACCATACCAGACAGAGCGGTGGTAACGGAATGTGGAGCTACAGAGTTTCCCGGCTAACAACCGCTAATCTGAATTTCGGATTTACACGATTTAGCTTTCTTGGCGCCGGCAGGCAAGACGATATGATGCTGTTCCGCACAGGGTTGACGAGACAACTCCCGGAAATCATGCCTAATCTTGTGGGGTCACTTCAAGTAAGGCACAACCGGCGCAGCTCCAACCTAGGGACAAATTATCATGAGAATGCTGGGATCGCAACCCTGAGCATGAGCTTCTAGCGGAAATAGACGAATGTACGTACCCTTCTACGGCTTCAGAGTCAAGCCCTTTCAACTGAAACCTGATCCCAATTTTTTCTTTGGAAGCAAGGGCCATAAACGCGCCATGGCTTACCTTGAATATGGGCTTTCCCAGAGGGAGGGTTTTATCGTGATCACCGGAGAAGTCGGTGCGGGAAAGACCACTTTGGTACGCAATCTGTTCCGCGCGCTGGAGTCCGAGAACATTCTTGCCGCTCAAATCGTCAATACCGATCTTGAATCTACCGATACATTGAGAGTGGTCGCTGCGGCGTATGGACTACCCTACGAAAATTCGGACAAGGCGTCTTTACTCATTCGCCTCGAGCAGTTCTTTCGTCAATGCGATCAGCAAGGAAAACGCACGCTTCTGGTTGTGGATGAGGCGCAGAATCTCTCCCCACGGACCGTTGAAGAATTGAGGATGCTTTCCAATTTTCAAACGGATGACAGGCCTCTGCTTCAGACATTCCTGCTTGGCCAACCAGAGTTCAGAAAAACTTTACTGGGTAGCGATATGGAGCAATTGCGGCAAAGAGTGATTGCAACTTACCACCTTGGACCCATGGATTTATCGGAATCACGATCGTATATCGAACATCGATTGAAGACGGCCGGTTGGTGTGGTGACCCATCATTTGAAGACGATGCTTTTGAAATCATATATAACCATGCGGCCGGCATCCCTAGAAGAATCAATACATTGTGTGATCGTCTTTTATTGATGGGTTGTTTGGAGGAGTTGCACAATTTCGGTAGTGCGGAAGTGAGTGAGGTGATTCGCGACATTCAGCAAGAATTCGCGATCCCGACAGCAACGGATGACGCACCGGATATCATCAGCGACCTCGGCTCTAGTCGAGAAGAACTTCTTTTCGGTCTGCAAGGCATGAGGGACCGGATTGACAAGCTGGAGGGTTCCGTTATCTCCCTGGCGCAATTGCTCAAGCAAACACTCTCGCTCGCTCGCTCAGACAAGAACCTGCCAAAGGACAAAACATAATGCTCATCGCTGTGCAAGTGCAACCTTTCTACTACGGTGGTTTAAGCGCTGCAGACTTTTACGTGGGCACCTTAATGACATCAGAACCGCTCATCCTGCCGACGCTGTCCAGAGACACGCAATGAAGGATCCGATGGCAACAGCGCGCATACGAAATGCGATGACTGTCGACGTAGAGGATTACTTCCAGGTGTCCGCCTTCGCTAATCATATTCCGCGGGAAACATGGACATCACTGTCTTGCCGGGTAGAGATAAATATCGACCGCATTCTTGCTTTGCTGGATGAGGATGGCACAAAAGCAACTTTCTTTACCCTTGGATGGATCGCCGATCGTTACCCCGCCATGGTAAAACGGATTGTCGCCGGCGGCCACGAACTTGCGAGCCACGGTTGGGCTCACCATCGTGTTTCGGATCAGGAACCCCATGAGTTTCGAAACGACATTATTCAAAGCAAAGCCATTCTCGAGGATATCGGAGGACAGGCGGTACTTGGCTACCGAGCGCCGAGTTTTTCCATAGGCAGTCACAATCAGTGGGCGCTGGATCTGCTTGAAGAAGCGGGCTATCGCTACAGCTCCAGCATTTACCCCATCAAACACGACCACTACGGCATGCCGGACGCTCCCCGCTTCGCCTATTATCCCCGCGGCAATGACCGGCTGCTGGAATTGCCTATCACTACGATGCGTCTATTCAAGCGGAACATTCCCGCAGGAGGAGGCGGTTATTTCCGACTTTGGCCATATCCGGTTTCAAAATGGTTCCTGCAGAGGCTGAATCACCTCGAGCGTCAGTCCGCAATTTTTTATTTCCATCCTTGGGAAATAGATCATCAGCAACCGCGCCAGAAGGGTATCAGCATGAAAACTCGTTTCCGCCACTATTATAATCTCCATAGAATGGAAGGTCGTGTCAAGGCCCTCACCCGCGACTTCCAGTGGGATCGCATGGACCGGATTTTTCTGAGCTAAGCGAATGAGTTTCATCGTGGACACGTTCCGGAAAGATCAAGAAAACGCCTCTCTTCAGGCTGATGCGCCATCCGTGCATCTGCTGCGCCCGCAAGAAGCAAAAAAGTGGGATGAATTTGTATCGGCTTGTCCCGAAGCTACTTTTTTCCATCGTGCGGGTTGGCAATCCGTTATCGCGCGCGCCTTCGGGCATAAAACCTGGTTTCTTTACTCCGAGTTGAATGGCGAAATTCAGGGTGTGCTGCCGCTGGCAGAGGTCAAGAGCCAACTTTTTGGTCATTCCCTGAGCTCCCTGCCATTTTGCGTCTATGGCGGTATCGCTGCAATTTCCGAGCCCGGCCGGGAAGTGCTGGACCAAGCTGCCCAGACGCTCGCTTCACAACTGCGAGTAGACTATCTGGAATACCGGAACTTAAAAATACAGCATTCGGACTGGCCGACCAAGGATCTCTATGCGACTTTTCGAAAAGAAATTTCATTGGAAACAGAGCAGAACATGCTGGAAATTCCACGCAAGCAGCGTGCAATGGTGCGAAAGGGTATCAAGTCAGGGCTGGAAAGTGTCGTAGATGAGGGTATCGAGCGCTTTTTCTTCGCTTATTCAGCCAGTCTTCACCGCCTTGGAACACCGATTTTCTCGAAAGAATATTTCCGCATACTCAAAGAGGTTTTCACAGATGACTGTGAACTTATGATCATCGTCAAGGAAGGACGCACAGTCAGCGGCGTGATGAGTTTTTACTTCCGTAACGAGGTCTTGCCTTATTATGGAGGTGGAACCGGTGAAGCGCGGGATTTGGCCGGTAACGATTTCATGTACTGGGAGCTTATGCGGCGCGCCTGCGAAAGGGGCTATAAAATATTCGATTTCGGACGCAGCAAACATAACACCGGGTCTTTTGATTTCAAGAAGAATTGGGGATTTGAGCCGCAACCGCTCTACTACCAATACCAGCTACACCGGGCCGGTGCGATGCCCGACCATAATCCGCTTAATCCAAAATATCAGCTTTTTATCAAGGCTTGGCGGAAGCTTCCAATTTCCATTGCCAATTTTGTCGGTCCTCACATAGTAAAGAATCTGGGCTAGATCGGTGCAGGAGCTACTTTATCTTGTCCATCGCTTTCCCTACCCGCCGGACAAGGGGGACAAAATTCGGTCCTTTCATTTGCTCAAGCATTTGAGCCAGCGCTATCGCATTCATCTCGGTACTTTTATTGATGATGAGATGGACCATAAGTATCTTGAAAGAGTCAGAGATATGTGTGGGGAAACCTGTTTCGTTGATCTTTACCCGACATCAGCGCGAATTCGTAGCCTGACGGGCCTGCTTTCGGGACAGCCGCTCACCTTGCCCTATTATCACGATAAGCGTCTGCAGGCATGGGTCAGCAATTTACTGGAAACAAGGCCTATCGGAACGATTCTGGTTTTCTCGACGGCCATGGCTCAATATGTCATACATGATATGAATATCCGCCGTGTGATGGATTTTGTTGATATCGATTCGGACAAATGGATGCAATATTCAGAGACCATTGCCTGGCCGATGAGTTGGGTATATCGGCGCGAGTCGAAATTGCTGCTCGATTATGAAAAACAGATTGCGAGGCTTTTCGATAGTGCGACCTTCGTTTCCGAAGCCGAGGCCGATCTATTCAAGCGTCTTGCGCCCGAGGCTGCGGAAAAAGTCACCTACTTTAATAACGGAGTCGATGCGGATTATTTTTCTCCGCAAAATATTTACCCTGATCCGTACTCGGCCGGGATAGATACCCTGGTCTTTACTGGCGCCATGGATTACTGGGCAAATGTTGATGCCGTACAGTGGTTTGCAAGCGACATTTTCCCCGCTGTTCGTCTGCAACTGCCCAAGGTCGAGTTTTATATCGTTGGCGCCCGTCCTTCAGCAGCAGTAATGGCTTTAGCTGATCTTCCCGGCATCACCGTTACCGGGTCAGTGCCAGATATCAGGCCCTATCTTGCCCATGCGTCCATAGCTGTGGCGCCGCTTCGTATCGCACGCGGGATACAGAATAAAGTTCTGGAAGCCATGGCGATGGGAAAAACGGTTATTGCCTCTCCGCAAGCGCTAGAGGGAATCAATGCAAACCCCGGTCGGGATATGGTAGTTGCCGGCGACGAAAGTGACTTCATTAATCGAATCATCGAACTCCTGCAGAACGGGCCAAACTGTGCAATTGGGCGCGCTGCCAGAACGCGTGTTCTGGAAGACTATAATTGGAAAAAAAATCTGGGACGAATCGACGCACTCTTGTCCTGGCCCAAGATAATTTAAGGTGGATCATTTGCATATCTGGCAAAACGATATTCGAGCTGCGGGAAACGCCTTCGTGTGTATGGTATGAATGCTCAAACGCCGCAACACATTACGCATGATTACACTGTAGCGCCAGATCAACAAAAGATGAAGGCAGCTGCGCTGCTGACGCTCGCAACCATTGCCGGCATTCTCGTGGGCTATCATGAGACTACCGGGTCCATGATTTCAATCTGGTTGCGATCCGAGACATTCGCACATGGCTTTCTGATCTTTCCCTTCAGTGCCTATCTGATATGGGGGCAACGCAAGCACCTCAGCAAGGCATTCTCTCAACCAAGTCCGCTTGCTCTACTGGTGCTTGCAAGCCTGGGTTTCAGTTGGTTGCTGGCAACGCTTGCCAGTGTTCAGGTACTTAAGCAGCTTTTGTTGATAGCAATGATTCCAGCCGCAGTTTGGGCAATTCTGGGTCGCCGGATGGTCTGGGCACTTGCTTTTCCGTTGGCTTATCTCGCGCTTGCGGTTCCTTTTGGGGAAGCGCTGATCCCGCCTCTTATAGACTTTACCGCCGACTTTACCGTAAAGGCGCTTCAATTGACCGGCATACCGGTTTATCGGGAGGGCAGCTTTTTTTCCATACCAAGCGGAAATTGGTCCGTGGTGGAGGCCTGCAGCGGCATACGATACCTGATCGCATCGTTTACATTGGGTACCCTTTACGCCTATCTCACGTATCATAGCTTGAAGCGCCGCCTGATATTCATTGCCCTTTCGTTGATCGTCCCCATCGTTGCGAATGGCATCCGCGCCTATATGATCGTAATGACCGGCCATCTGAGCGACATGCAACTGGCTGTAGGAGTTGATCATCTAATCTACGGCTGGGTTTTCTTCGGCTTGGTTATGTTGTTATTATTCTGGATCGGTTCTTTCTGGCGGGAGGATGACAATAGATATGCTAATGATAGCGCCAGGCCTGCTACAGAAACAGCAGAAACAGAAACTGGACTCCTTACCAGCGAGACAATTTCTGTAAAAAGTACAGTTTTTGCCGCCGGTGCAGTCCTTGCGGTAGCCTTCATCTGGCCAATATATGCCGGGCACTTGGAGCGCGCTTCTTTCCCTGACACCGAGCCACCAATTGATATTCCGGATATTGCGGGGAAGTGGCAGATCGGTTCAACCCAAACTTCTGACTGGAAGCCCGAATACGTCGGTGCCACAGCCCAATTGTTGCAGAGCTACCAGAAAGACGGAACATCGGTGGACCTTTACATCAATTATTACCGTAATCAGAAACAGGGTTCGGAGTTGATCAACTCTCAGAACACACTGGTATCGGAAGCTGAGCCAGGTTGGCACCACATCAGAGAGGATACGCGCAGCATAGCCTTGGGTTCCCGGCAAGAGGTCATTAACCAGGGCGAGTTGCGATCTTCTGCAACACGGCTGCTGATATGGCGATGGTATTGGCTGAGCGGAGAGAGTACGGCTAACCCTTACCTGGCCAAATTCATTTTAGCCAGGAATAAGCTTCTGCAAAGGGGCGATTATGGGGCTGAGATTATTATCGCTACCCGTTATGAAGATACGCGAGAGGAAGCGGTTCCAGTACTTCAGGGTTTTCTCGACGACATGTTGCCTGCCATAACTAACGCGCTCCAGAATGCAGACAGTCGCTAGCAGCCGCAGCGATCGGATAAAATCCGCTGGCAGCGCTGAGCAGCCTCCGCTTATTGTTCATGTAATTTACCACTTGGGTGTCGGGGGCCTGGAGAACGGGCTTGTGAACCTGATCAATCATATTCCGTCCCAGCGTTATCGACATGCCATCGTTTGTTTGAAGGGCTACTCCGATTTTAGCCAACGGATCA
>JBDTHR010000080.1:0-2961 GCA_039936855.1 Nitrosospira sp.
GTGTTCGGTCCATGTTTTCATCCAGTTCGTCCAACGCCCAGCCCCGTTTTCCATCATCGCGCTTTTCCCTCGAGTTTACCTTGTTTACCCTTTCAAATCGGGCTCAGTTCCGCGCCAGGCACAGCCTGGACATTTCTTTGTGCGTTTCCTTCTCGCAACCGCTTGTCTTTCCACGCCACCGGGGGCTTACTGGATCGAGGCTATGCCGGATCTGGCTACACGTCTGTTTCGCGGATGCTGCAAACACCTGGACCAAACAAACTGAGGTGTTGCAGCACGGAGAGAATATTACAAGTTAATCTTGTATATGTCAAGGAGAACTTGTAGCGCCTGAGGTTGCGCCACAAGTTTCTAACTGAGGGGTGCGGATTTAAACGGCGATTATCGGCTTGGTATTCTTACGAAAGGCGACACTTCGGAATCGCGCTGATGCGTACGTCCTGGGCCATACTCCACTACCTGATCGTCTTTTAAAACGACCGAATAATCCGAGATATCCCGATAATATCCGCCAAAAAAAGTCCACGGAGTTGTGTTCCGGTCAACGTAAAGCAGTACCTCATACCCGCCGCTTTGCTGGTAGCCGTCGGGATTCCCGATAGCGCCAAGAACCTCGGATTTTGTCATGCCTTCATGCAGGCGGTTCATTTTTGGCCCGGAGGCACATGAAGAAAGGATCAATATGCTGAGCAGGGCGACAATAGCGGATTTCATGGTGGACTCCGAAAGATACTAATCATTATTTTTTAAAAAATCATTACCGCAAGCAGCGGGTTCGAGACATGTTAACTCTCCAGCTCCTTGATGAGCATGGCGACTTCTGCCACATCCGCAAGAATTTCTTTTACCGCTTGCTCAAGCGTATAGCTACGCTTTTCCGCATCACGCAGTTGTGGAGGGAATTGCATAATATATTGCTCTCGCTTCGCGCGTGCCTTTTCGGAAACATGAAAAGCGAAGAGCATCTCTATGCTGTCGTAGGGGAGAATACCGCTCGGGTGTTTCATTCGTTATGGTCTTGGTTGGGTTGGTCGCATCATCGCTTATTATTCTCTGGTTATTTTTTCGACTGCTAGTTTCGGCGCCTGTCGATCCTTCGCCTGTCCATGTGATGCCGGTCATGCAGCCTTCTATCTGACTGCCGTCTTTCCCCGGCCCTTTGTTCCTGCCGGGGACATCCGACGCGTAGGAAAAGCGGGTGACGGGTGAGCCGCCAGATCCGGAGCAGGCAATGGTTTCAGGTCAAGCATAGCCTCGCTCCTTTCCACGGACCCTTCGCCGACAAGAGCTTTGCTTATTGTTACCAGGCGGGCGGCGTCTTCTTTCGACATGTGCCGCATTGCTTCAATAACTTGATTGATGAGCGGGTCGTGATCCGATCTGGATTTTTCACTATCCGTCTTGGCGGATGAGCCGGCTTTTGTGCTCCTGCGCTCACCGTGTGCTTTCTCTCTGGAAAAAGCCGGTATTTCCGAGGACGATCCGAAATGCGTCACAGTTGGCGACAATTTGAGTATCTCCGCGATCCTGTTCAGTCTCTTTCCGCGCGGCTGGGTTGCGCCCGCTTCCCATTGCTGAACAGCTTGCGGTGATACACCAATCAGATCAGCCAGCTGCGACTGGTTCAAGTTAAGTTTTTCACGACCCTCCCGGATTATTTTCGCGATATCCATGCATTCATAATACAAGCAAATCTTGCAATGCGCTTACAAGAATAACTTGACTTAACAAGTTAAACTTGTAATAATGTCGTCTATTGGAGGCCGCCGATTAAAAAAGGTTGCATTATCCGATCCGACCAGGCGTGCTGGTGCGAATAACCGGATTCATGTTCAGTTACGTCGAATAAATGGAGTTATCCCGTGAATTATTACGAACGATATTGCGGCGACTATCAGCGTGACACCGCCCACTTGTCTTTAGCAGAGCATGGTGCCTACACGATGTTGCTCGATACCTATTTTAGCGTAGAAAAGCCCTTGCCTGAAGAGTTGCCCAGTCTCTACAGGGTTTGCAGGGCAATGACGCGACTTGAGCAGCACGCCGTAAAGGCGGTTGCCGATCAGTTTTTTCCTGTTTCCGAATTGGATGGATTGCGCCATAACCATCGTGCCGATCGCGAGATCGCCAAGGCCCGGCCCAAAATAGAGGCGGCGCGTATCAATGGTAGAAAAGGCGGCCGTCCACCAAAAGAGTCTTTCCAGCAAACCCGGCAGGAAACCCGGGGCATACCCGATGGGTTATCCACGGCTTTTGGCAACATAACCCCAGCAATACCGACTGGGGAGCCCGATGGTAAAGCTCACCAGCGCCAGCACCAACCCCATCAGGATAGAGACTGTAGTCCTACACGAACTATTGATTCGCCAGAAGGGCAGGTGTGTAGATCCGGCTCCGTGTCTGATTTCTCCCTTCCGGTTATTTCTGAAACTTATACCAGCCTTACCCAACCCTCTGAAGCTGAAACACGAAGTTCAATGCTGCCGGGTGCGGCGGGGGCCTGTTGCAAGGCATTGGCCCGGCATGGGGTGCAAGGCAGCAATCCGCATCATCCGACATTGCTTGCATTGTTGCAGGCAGGCGCGGGGGAGGATGAGTTTGTGCAGGCGGCAAAAAACGCCATTGCAAAGGGAAAGGAGAGTTTTGCTTATGTCATAGGCACGGTGAAACGCCAGCGTGAGGAGGCCGCAAAGCTGGTGTTACATCAGGGGCGGATGCCAAACAGACAGGAATTGCTCGAATCATCGAACAGGGCTGCGACAAAAGGATGGCTGCCGCCGGAATTGAGGCTGGCGGACGCTGGAGAGCCGCTATCAGGGGAAGCCCAGCATGCGAGCTGACGATTTTCAGAAATTTCACGACGGGATTGCCGGGGTGACGGGGTTTTATGGCAAGAGCGTATCGACCTTTGCCTTGGATGTGTGGTGGACTGCGCTCAAGAGGTACGACCTGGCTGCGGTT
>JBDTHR010000081.1:0-4661 GCA_039936855.1 Nitrosospira sp.
GTCATAGCGCTTTGGACCCACCCCTTCCCATCTCGAACAGGGTCGTGAAACGAAGTCGCGCCGATGATAGTGTGTTTTCACATGCGAAAGTAGGTCACTGCCAGGCACCTTATAAAAAACCCCGTTCTAACGAACGGGGTTTTTTTTTAACCTAAACTAAATACCGGCTATTAGAGTAAATACGTGAGTCTATCCAAATAATCGATGCAGAAGATCTCGTCCAAAGAACCCAAACGGCTTTTGCGTCTGTTCGGAAAGGCTCCCGAAGACATCCGCAACATATCTTGAGTTCAGACTCAGTCTGTCTGCCGCAACGTCGGAAAGCACTGATGCTGCCGTTCTGACAGGTCCGGGAACCAACGGCTCTTGGAAGACATGTTCAGGCTCGAAATTCGTATGCCGAAGCCTGTTATCCAGAAAAGTTTGACTGAAGTCAATCAAACGAGCGGGATTAAGTCTTCTAATCAAACCGAGATTAGTGGCAATTTTTCTAATTTGCTTTGGAGGATCAGCCAAAAGAAGGTCGTAGTCGACCAGAACCCGGGTCGCACCCTGGGTAAGAAGCACTGAGGGCAGAATATGATCAAGCCAGAGGTAATAACAGTGTTTAGGGGAAAGATTATCTCTTTTTCCTAGCGATTTCGCCACGCTGATTGGGTTTCTTACCGCGATGACATAAGAAACATTAAGTTGAAGATATTCAAAGACACCTTGCCAGAACGGTAGCATGCGGCATAAGCGGGGATCTTTAATACCGAAGCAATCTGTAGTCTCTAGTCGCGACCTGAGCAGCGCAATGGCACGTAGCCGCAACGGATTATTCTTTTTGCCGAGTAGCTCGCTTCTTGACACAGGAGAGAGGTCATGCCAATCCTGGCGACGCTCAAGAGACCGATATAAATCTACGTTGATGGCATTTACATCAATATCCTCGAAATACCCTCTTTCATTATCCGGCGCTGGCGCCATCAGATGATTTCCCAATTCGACGCCCAAGACCATAAGTCCGCGAGTAACGGCGCTTGTACCGCTTCTATGCATGCCCAAAACGACAATAATGGATTTTCCGCGAGTTGTTATTCTTATGTTTTCAACGTGTGCCATAGAAATTTCACTCCCTTTAGTATCGCTTCTCATGATCTGGCGCGTAGGTTGCGAATTGCTGCCTGACACCTGAGACTCCGCCAGCTACTTCCATTGTCAAGAAGTATCCGGCAACTTCATTGCATCCAGTATTAAGGTTATCCGCGAGACAATTCTCGATAGCGCCCCTGAAGTTGCGGCTACGCATTCCCATCTGTCGGCACGAAAATACATTATCAACCTGGTTCCACTGCTTTCGGCTCAGGTGACCGGTCTAATTGCGAAGCCGATACCTGCAAGACTAACTGAAAGGTTTGAATAACCGCGCCGTCGCCAACACGACAGCGGCCTGGCATCCGCCGAACTGCTTTTTTCGCGCTACCCCTTATTTTGATGATCGCGCTTCTCATGCATCTGCTTCATCTGGTTCATCTGAGTATCAGTCAATATCTGCTGAATATCACCCCGTATTTTGCTGCGCTGAATAATCTTTTCCGCTATCAGCTCACCGCGTTCGTGCGCAAGCGTCTGTACCTGATTGGCGTCACCCTTGCCACTTTGCTTGACCTCCCGTAATGCCTTGCGATTTGCCTGCATTTTCTCCCTTAGAATTGTCATCTGCGGCTTCGATTTCTGTAAAACGGATTGAACTGATGTACGCTGATCTGGGGTAAGCTTGAGGCGCTCGGTCATCCGATCCAGATACTTCCCCTCATCCCACATTTTCGAATGCTTGCCATGGTGGCAGTCTTCTGATGCTTTTGTAGTATCCATGGCCGGATTCGTAGCGGCAAAAGCAATACCGGTTGCTAATAATCCGCCAATTAGCGCAATTTTCGTGATAGTTTTCATTAGCCGAGTACTCTCGAAAGTGTTTATGAATAGTGGTGTTGTTTACGAATATTGCCGTGAAGCCGTATGACTCACGGTGTGAACAAAGAATAATATTAATCAACGTCAGAATGGGTATAGGAAGTGTAAATTCGTGTAAAGCACTTGGAGGCAGCTATATTTGTATGCCGTAATTTGGCAATATCCATACCAAATAGATCATTCTGGTGTTCTCAGCAGTCTTGATTTCGGAAAACAGATGGCGCGCATACTACTGGCGGATGACGATCATGAATTAGGAGATATGCTGGCCGAGTACCTCGGCAAAGAGGGCTTTGAGGTTGACGTGGCTCATGATGGCGATGCAGCGTTGAGCAAGGCGCTGACCAATCCATATGATTTGCTAATACTGGATGTCATGATGCCCGGCCGCAATGGTTTCGACGTGTTGCGGGAGGTACGAGCGCGGTCTTTTCTCCCCGTGCTGATGTTGACGGCGCGCGGGGACGATATCGACAGCATCGTCGGGCTTGAGCTCGGCGCGGACGACTATCTGACCAAACCATCCAGTCCTCGTGTACTGGTGGCACGGATACGCGCAATCTTGCGCAGAGCAGAAGCCCAAAGTACCAGCGACGGGTTCGATCAGATAGCTTTGAATGATATCGTCATGAATGCCGGTGCGCGTACCGTGACGTGTGACGACGTTCCGGTATCTATGACCAGCACCGAATTCAGTGTGCTGGCTGTGCTCTTGCGGGAAGCAGGAAATATTGTGACAAAAGCAATTCTGTCCGAGCGAGCACTTGGCCGAAAATTGAGTCGTTACGATCGAAGTCTCGATATGCATGTAAGTAATCTGCGGAAGAAACTGGGCCCGCTGCCCGATGGTCAGGAGAGGATCAAGACGGTCCGCGGCGTTGGTTATATTTATTCACGGGCCTGACAGTGCACAGACTTTTCTGGAAAATATTTTTCTCGTTCTGGCTTACACTGGTTATCTTTGCCGCGGTGCTCATGTTCGCCACCTCAAGCTATCTGGAGCATATACGCACGCAACCGGAGATCGGTAGCATTCGTGCACGCCTGTCGGAATATTTCCATCAGGCTCAAATAACCGCTAAGGAGAAAGGTATTTCGGGGCTTGAGGAATGGCTGGATCGTCTGGATCGTAGCGAAGCCATACCCATTTTCCTGATCGATGATGCCGGACATGATCTGCTCGAACGGGAGATTCCCGCTGACATCATTGCACGGCTGGATCGAAGGCGTAAGCATGCTGAGCGCCCGGAGCGGAAACGACCCCCTCACATGCAGCCCATCTGGTTATCGGATGGCAGCGCCTACCGCATGGTTCCTGATTTTCAGAGCATTACCTTACTCAGGGTTTTGCAACGCCCAAGGGTTATTGCTCTGCCCGTGGCTGTCGCAGCACTGATAAGCGCGCTGATTTGCCTGATACTCGGCCGTTATCTGACCTTCCCGCTCGAGCGGTTGCGGCGCGCCGCTCAGCACATCGCGGCTGGCGACCTTGCCCAGCGTGTCGTTCCTTCTATGGGTCGCCGCCGGGATGAAATCGCCGATCTGACGGGTGCATTCGACAAAATGGCCGAACGGATCGAGAAAGTATTCGAAGCCCAACGGCAATTATTGAGCGATGCCTCTCATGAGTTGCGCTCTCCGCTCGCGCGTTTGCAGGTCGCACTGGGTCTTGCCCGGCAGCGATCAAACGGCCAGGCAGATAAAGAGCATGATCGCATCGAGCTTGAAATAGAACGCCTGAATGAATTAATTGGTCAACTCCTTGAGCTTTCCCGCCTAGAAGCAGGGGTGGACGCCACGCACAGTGAGCAGGTAGATATCCCGGAACTGCTCGAAGAACTCATTGAGGATGCACAATTCGAAGCGGACTCGAAGGGTTGTCAAGTCAGCCTGCGGGAATTCTTTCCGGCAAATGCCAAGATAAATGCTGCGCTGCTTCATAGCGCGATCGAAAATGTAGTCCGCAATGCCATCAAGTACACGAAACCCGATACGGCAGTTGAAATAAGCATGCTGAAGGATGCCGTCGATCCGGGCAGTATCATTATCCAGGTTCGCGATCATGGCCTCGGTGTACCCGAGGACATGCTGCTCCATATTTTTGAACCCTTCGTAAGGGTGGCGCAAGCCAGAGATCGCTTAAGCGGGGGGCACGGTCTGGGATTGGCCATCGCCGATCGCGCTGTCCAGCTATATGGCGGCCAAATCATCGCAAGAAACGAGCCAGATGGAGGGCTAAGTATTTTCATCCACTTGCATTCCCCTGGACCTAACTGATTGGTTTGGAGGTAAATCAGAAATTCAGAAAAAAACTTAAAAAACGCTGACTACAACTTCAACATAAAAAAAATCGGAACTACCGGGGCTCTTGCCAAGAGCCGCTGTCTGTCTGTTACGTGTGAACTCGCCGCTTGTAAAATGGGAGTACCCGACCGTGGTATTGATGTGTTCCGTAACCTTGTAGCGCGCGCGAATATCAACGGAATGCCCGATAAAGTCACCGCTCTTTCCAGTAACGTCACGATTAAAACCTGGATTAGTGATGGCACTGTTATTACCATTAAGAAGATTGTTAAATCGGTCAGTACCGCTGGCAAGCCAGAACCAACTGTAACCGCCGTCTATGCGCAAGTCCGCTGTCGGCTGAAACTCAAGCTTGATCTTGGGCGCCTTGATGTTCTCGAAAACGATGTAATCGTCCGCCG
>JBDTHR010000082.1:0-5204 GCA_039936855.1 Nitrosospira sp.
TCGAGGATGTCTTTCGTTACATCCCGCAGGCTGGCATACACTGCCGCGTCGGCGGGCGCCATGGTAGCGGCATCCTCGATGAAATCGCCAAGATGCGAATCTTCGTCGTCACCTATCGGTGTTTCCATTGAAATAGGTTCTTTGGAAATCTTGAGGATTTTACGAATTTTCTCTTCGGGCATTTCCATTTTCTCTGCCAGCAGGGCCGGTTCCGGTTCCTGTCCGGTTTCCTGCAGAATCTGGCGCGAGATGCGGTTCATCTTGTTGATGGTCTCGATCATGTGCACCGGAATGCGTATGGTGCGCGCCTGATCGGCGATGGAACGTGTAATGGCCTGGCGAATCCACCAGGTTGCATAAGTCGAAAACTTGTAACCTCGCCGGTATTCGAATTTATCCACCGCTTTCATGAGCCCGATATTGCCTTCCTGAATGAGATCAAGAAACTGCAATCCGCGATTGGTATATTTTTTGGCAATGGAAATCACCAGCCGCAAATTGGCTTCGGTCATTTCGCGCTTCGCGCGCCGTGCCTTCGCTTCGCCCGTCGACATCCGGCGATTGATTTCCTTCAGGTCTTTCAGGGGGATACCGACCCGCTGTTGCAGCGTCAGCAGATTTTGCTGCTGCTCCATGATATCCGGCCGGAAACGCTCTAGTACCTGACTGTAAGCTTTACCAAGTGCAACCTCCTTGTCCATCCACTCAAAATTGCTCTCATTACCAGGAAAAGCCTTAATGAAGTGGTTGCGCGGCATACCCGCCTTCGTCACGCAGAGTTCAAGGATTTTGCGCTCATAGCTTCGCATTTCATCCACCAACCCACGCTGGGTGTCACAAAGCTTTTCAACCATTTTCGCCGAGAAACGAATAGCCATGAGTTCGGCCGAGATCTGTTCCTGGATGTCTTTATAGACTTTGTTACCCGGTCCTTTTTTCTCCAGCGCCTTCTGCATTTCTATATATGCATTATGAATCACTGCGAAACGCTCCAGCGCATCATTTTTCAGCTTGAGTAAATTGGCACTGGCTATCGCCGCGATGTCTTCATCGTCCTCTTCCTCTTCTTCCTCCGTGCTCAGTTCCTGCTCCAGCGACTCATCGGAGATTTCTTCTCTGAGCAATTCTTCGGCATTAGGATCCAGCAATCCATCAACCAGCTCATCGATGCGCATCTCATCTTTCGCCACCTTATTGGCGAGATCGAGAATCCCGGCTATGGTTGTCGGGCAGGCGGAAATCGCCTGAATCATATGCTTCAGGCCATCTTCGATACGTTTTGCTATCTCGATTTCGCTCTCGCGGGTAAGCAATTCAACCGACCCCATTTCACGCATGTACATACGTACCGGATCGGTGGTGCGCCCAAACTCTGAATCCACAGTGGAAAGTGCCGCTTCGGCTTCTTCCACTACATCCTCGTCGGCCACTGTGGGTGCGGTCTCCGACATCAGCAGCGTTTCCGCGTCGGGCGCCTCGTCGTAAACAGAAATGCCAACGTCATTGATCATGCTGATGATGTTCTCGATCTGTTCGGCATCGAGCATATCGTCGGGAAGGTGATCGTTGATCTCGGCATAGGTCAGGTAGCCGCGCTCCTTGCCTTGCACAATCAGGCTTTTGAGCCGCATACGTCGCGCCTCGAGATCCTGTGGCGCAAGCGAAGATTTTTCCGCGTCCCTGGACTGGGCAAGCTTTCCTTCCTTTGCAGCCTTGGCTTTACTTATTTTGGCAGCAATCGGACTCGGTTCCTTGGCGGTCATCATTGGCCTCACGATTTCGGTCACAGCGGCCGCGACTTTAGCCGCCGACTTTGCAGTAGCTGTCGCTACATCATCTTCTTGCGTTGCTGCAGTTGTTTTTACCGACGCTTTTGCCACCACTTCTTTTGGCTGCCCTCGCGGCGACTTCTTCATATCGTTTGCTTCCTTTTTAGCGGTCATCCGAACATCATCGGCGGGACGGCTCTCAGCCGCTGCCAGTGAAGCGTCGGTCTTTGGCTTTGCCACCGCTTTGACTTGTATTTTTGGTTTTACCATGTCTTTCCCAAATATTATCGCCAGTTAAAATTCAAAAACTCTCGATTATATCAAGATTCAATTACACCGTCCCCATGCCGCCCTACTACCGCCTTCAAGAGATCGCCATTCGCTGGAGCTCCTGCTTTTCCTCGGACGAAAGTGTGCTCAAAGACTTGTTGTGTAATGTCGCCATTCGCTCTTTATGTTTCATCTCACGCAACCGGGTCATTGCACCCGAAAACTCTGCTTCCAGGTCTATCTCGTTATCCCACGTAAGTGTGTTGCTCTCAGCCTTCTCCAGGAGAACGCGATGTGAGCTGTCGTGAAAATATGCGATAGCCAAAGGTATTGCCGTGTTTCCTCCAACGTTGGGGTGCGTATCGATAAATTCAACCAGGGCTTTTAGCGCTGCTACTTCTTCAGCATATTCCGAGTTCTGTATGAGCAACTCTCTATCCAGCTTCTGGATATAACCAGGGTCGAACAACAATACCTGCATCAACCAACGGTAAGGTGAGGCAGGTTGTGGTCGCGGGGCCCTTTCACGCGACCGGGAAGCTGAAATGCGTTTGATCTGCAACAGACCTTCCAGTTCCCCCTGATCAAGACCGCTGATCTCCGCCAATCTTTTGAACAGCATCAGCGCGAGTCCTGGCGCAGTGACTTTTGCAAGTAACGGTCTGGCGTCCTGTAACAGTTTAGCTCGCCCCTCGCTGGTTTTGATGTCCACACGCCCCGACAGTTCCCTAAACAGAAAAACGGATAGCGGCAATGTTTGCTTTAACAAAGCTTCAAAGGCATCCTTGCCGTAATTTCGAACGTAGCTATCCGGATCCTCCCCCTCGGGCAGGAAAAGAAAACTGACGTTCTTACCGTCCACAAGCTGCCCCAGGCTATCTTCAAGCGCGCGCCATGCCGCTTTCCTGCCGGCATTGTCCCCATCGAAACAAAATACGACATTATCGGACTGGCGCAAAAGTTTCTGGACATGGTAGGGCGTTATTGCCGTGCCCAATGCCGCAACTCCATACTCGATGCCGTGCTGAAAAAGCGCCACCACATCCATGTATCCTTCTACCACGAGGACACGTCCCGCCATGCGGATGGCCCTGCGGGCGGCAAAGAGGTTATAGAGTTCACGGCCCTTCTGAAACACGGGTGTTTCGGGAGAGTTAAGATATTTGGGCTCACCCTGTTCCAGCACTCGCCCACCAAAACCTACGATTGCTCCCTTGAGGTTAAGAATGGGAAACATGATGCGGTCGCGGAACCGGTCGTAGTATTTACCATCGTCGTTCGCGATTACCAACCCGGATTCCGCCAGCAGATTTTTCTGTGCCTTTGTCGGGGCGTCGGAAAATACGGCATCCAGATTTCGCCACCCGGCCGGCGCATAACCAATGCTGAAGCGGGCAGCAGTCTCGCCCGTCAAACCACGCTTCTTCAGATAAGTAATGGCATCTTTCGAATGCTTGAGCTGTTCCCGATAAAATCGGGCGGCCACATCCATTACCGCAAGCAAGTCCCCCGAAGCATTTTGACCTCCTTCCGGCCTGTCTTGCGCCGACCCCGATTCAACTGCTCGAGAACCGGGTTCCGCTTGTTGCACAGGAACCTGAAGCCCGATCCGGGCCGCCAGATCAATCACCGCTTCGACGAAATTCATTCCGTTGTATTCCATCACGAAGCCGATGGCGCTGCCGTGCGCACCGCAACCAAAACAATGATAAAACTGCTTGGTGGGACTTACTGTGAAAGAGGGCGTCTTTTCGCTATGAAACGGGCAGCACGCTGCATAATTTGCGCCGCCTTTCTTAAGTGGCAGGTCACGCTCGATGACATCAACAATATCTATACGGTTGAGCAGTTCGTGAATGAATGATTGTGAAATCATCTATAGTGGATCAAGAATATTGTCCCAAGTCAGGGCGCAAACCGGAAAATATTTTGCTGAAAGCAGATACGCTCCCGCAATCTCGATGCGCGCGATATTTGTAACAGCCTTTGCAGCGGTACCGCAGCAATAAACCGCGGTATCAGGTGATGAGCCTGCTTTTTACCAAGGCCGATACTTTCCCCATATCGGCGCGCCCTGCGAGTTTGGGCTTGAGTATTGCCATTACCCGCCCCATGTCCTGCTGTCCTTTGGCGTCAACAGCAGAAATCGCTTCACTTACGGCACTTTCCACTTCGTTGTCGCTCAATGCCTGAGGCATGTATAGTTGCAACACGCCCATTTCGTATTTCTCTACATCGGCCAAATCCTGGCGATGAGCAGCCTCATACTGGACAATGGAATCCTTGCGCTGTTTCAGCATCTTTTCAATTACCGCGACTACCGCAACGTCATCCAGTTCGATACGCTCATCCACCTCACGCTGCTTGATTGCCGCCTGCAGCAACCGGATGGCGTCCCGCCGCCGCGTATCGCCCGAACGCATGGCGGTCTTCATTTCTTCGGTGATTTGTTTTTTCAGATCCACAATGAACCAAACCGGGCGGCGCTTATTGTTATGGAAGTATTACTCGTTTTTTTTGACTGGCTTTGACTAATAAAGTTTCGGAGGAAGCAATTGGCTGCGCAGACGTTTGTAAGTACGCTTAACTGCTGCTGCCAGCTTGCGCTTGCGTTCGGCAGTCGGCTTTTCGTAGAATTCCCGGGCACGCAACTCTGTGAGCAGACCGGTTTTTTCTATGGTACGCTTGAAACGACGCATGGCAACTTCAAATGGCTCGTTTTCCTTGACTTTAATAGTGGTCATGAAGATTTGGTTCCTTTCTAGAAATGTTAAATGACTGAAAATAACGGGCTGGATAAACAGTGTCTATGGTTGATCCAACCATAGACATCGCACTATTATATAACAAGTGCCAAATGCTGTCGTGAAAGAGTAACTTCTCCCCTATTCCATTGCTCATACTTGGCATCGAAACATCCTGCGACGAAACCGGCGTCGCGCTCTATCACACTCAACAGGGGCTGTTGAGCCACGCGCTTCATTCCCAGACGGAAATGCACGGGGAATATGGCGGCGTGGTGCCGGAACTTGCCTCCCGCGACCACATCCGGCGGGTATTGCCCCTCGTCAGGCAAACGTGCACTGCGGCAGGGATCGACCTGAACGCCCTCGACGCCATCGCCTATACCCAGGGACCGGGACTGGCGGGGGCGCTACTGGTAGG
>JBDTHR010000083.1:0-8849 GCA_039936855.1 Nitrosospira sp.
GCGTGATATTGAAAGAAGGCAGGAATCGCGAAGTACGCCGTATGTTCGAAAAAGTGGGAATGACAGTGAGCCGCTTGATGCGCGTACGTTTTGGCCCAATTAATCTGCCGCCACGTTTGAAACGAGGAAAATGGATCGAGCTGGATGAGGTGGAGATAAAGCGTCTGCTGGAGCTGGTGGCTACGAGCCAATAAGGAAATTGCGCCTCATCATCAGGGGCCTATCCAGAATCCGTACAAAATATCTTAACATCGGAAATACATGGAAACGCGGGGGAGCGGTGATTCCCGCAATTGGATCCGCAGTGGATCCAAGGCCACCGTTATCCCAGATTTTCAGTCCACCAAGGTACGCTTTATACCACTGAATACGACACCCGATATTGCAAAGCTACTGATGACCATACGATCCAGAGGTGTTATTCTGGAAGCTGGTCGCGCCTAAGAAGAAAAACAAACTCTTCTCCAGCGCTGGTTTCAAGCCAGGTGAAAGGCGTCATAGGAAAGGCGTGTTCCAACGCTTCACGGTTATGCCCGATCTCGACGATCAGAATTCCGCGATCTGTCAGGTAATCGGCTGCCTGAAACAATATCGCCCTCGTTGCGTCAAGACCATCTTCGCCGCTCGCCAGTGCGCTGCGCGGTTCATGGCGATATTCGTCGGGAAGAGTTGCCATTGATTTCGCGCTGACATAAGGCGGATTGCTGATGATAAGATCATAACGGCGTCCTGCCAGTACAGCAAATAAATCAGACCGAAAAAGACTGATTCTATGTTCCAGCTCATAACCCGATATGTTCTGTTGCGCAACTTGCAGCGCCTCTTGTGAAATATCCGCAGCATCTATCGTGGCGTTTTCGAAAGCGTGGGCAAGCAGCACCGCAAGGCATCCCGATCCGGTACAAAGATCAAGCGCGGAATGAATGTTGCCCGGTTTCTCTATCCACGGTGCGAGTTGCTCTCGCAGCAATTCGGCAAGGAAGGAGCGCGGCACAATCGCACGCTCATCTACATAAAAACTGAAATCGCCCAGCCAGGCTTCGTTAGTGAGATAAGCGGCCGGGATTTTTTCGGTTGCGCGACGACTGACTATGCCCAATACCTGATCCAACTCGACTGAGGTGAGGCGAGCATCCAGAAATGGTTCCAGTTGATCGAGCGGCAAGTGCAAAGTGTGCAAAATCAGATATGCAGCCTCGTCATATGCCGAGGCTGAGCCATGGCCGAAGATAAGACCGGCATCGTTAAAGCGGCTTACCGCAAAACGCAGCAGGTCACGAACGGTTTGAAGTTGGGTTTTTGCCTCACGATACATAGATTTTATCTGATGTGATGAACGTTATAGCTGCTACAGCCTGTAGCCTTTTACGACGCCCCATCCATCTGCCGGAAGTTTGCGGTTCAGGTAGAGGAAGGATTATTTAAGCAACAAATTCTCAAGTGTCAGCCGATAGATTTGCGGCAGCTGCTCGAGGTCCTCTACTTCCACATATTCGTTGAGTTTGTGAATGGTGGCGTTGCGCGGTCCCATCTCCACTACTTGTGGGCAGATGTCGGAGATAAAACGTCCGTCGGAAGTCCCGCCGGAGGTGGAAAGCTGGGGTTCGAATCCGGTTACGGTTGTGATGGCGCGGCTCAGTGCTTCCACGAGGTCGCCCCTGGGAGTGAGGTAGGGCCTGCCGGAGAGCTCCCATAGTAAGTGATAATCGAGGTTTTTCCGGTTCAGGATTTCATGCACCTTGGCTTTTAGCGATTCGACCGTGCTGGCAGTCGAGAAACGAAAATTGAACAACAGGGTGACTTCGCCGGGAATTACATTGGTAGCGCCGGTACCGGCGTTCATATTTGAAATCTGCCAAGTGGTGGCCGGAAAATATTCGTTGCCTTCATCCCATTGGGTCTGCGCCAGTTCCGCAATCGCGGGCGCGGCAAGGTGTATCGGATTTTTAGCCAGATGAGGATAAGCAATATGGCCTTGTATGCCTCTCACTGTCAATGTTCCGGATAGAGAACCGCGTCTGCCATTTTTGATGGTATCGCCAAACTTGTCCACGCAGGTGGGTTCGCCGACAATGCAGTAATCGATCAGCTCATTCCGGACTTTGAGAGCCTCTACTACCCTGACTGTGCCGTCGGTTGCCACCCCTTCTTCGTCCGAGGTGACAAGCAACGCAATAGAACCACCATGATTCGGGTGTTCGGCAACAAAAGTCTCAATTGCGGTAACGAAAGCCGCGAGTGATCCTTTCATGTCGGCCGCGCCTCGACCATAAAGCTTGCCATCCCGGATTTCAGGTTTAAAGGGGTCGCTTTCCCATTTGTCGAGCGGACCGGTCGGCACCACATCAGTGTGTCCGGCGAAACACAATAGTGGAGAACTGGTTCCGCGCCGTGCCCACAAATTATCCACTTCGCCGCAGCGTATTCTTTCGATGTTGAAGCCGATCGGTTCCAGGCGACTGATCAGGATTTCCTGGCAACCATTATCGAGTGGCGTTAGGGAACGGCGGGCGATTAGCGTCTTTGCGAGCGCAATTGTGTCATTGTGCATGGGATATTTCCTGATAAGAAACTGGCTTACAGATGCGTGGGAAATTGAAGATTTCCTATGGATTTTTTACTATTGATTGGCAAACGATACGAACCGAACGCGTACAGGTGAAAGCCGGTTTCAGTAACATGCAATGTGCACGTTACTGCTGATCAAGACCGACTTCACGTTCAACCCGACCGACGAATACCTATTTTATTCGCCGATGAGTAACATGCGTGGATTGCGCAATCGGCATGACAAATGCTTTTCCCGATCTATATCCCGCGCAGAAGCTCATTGATGCCCGTTTTTGCGCGAGTTTTCGCATCCACCTGTTTGACGATGATTGCGCAATAAAGGCTGTATTTCCCGTCCGCAGAGGGAAGATTACCCGAAACAACTACCGATCCCGGCGGAATACGACCATAGCTTATCTCACCGCTTTCACGATTATAGATCTTGGTGCTCTGGCCTATGTAGACGCCCATGGAAATGACGGAATTTTCTCCAACAATCACACCCTCAACGATTTCCGAGCGTGCTCCAATGAAGCAATTGTCCTCGATGATGGTCGGGTTGGCCTGGACCGGCTCAAGTACGCCGCCTATCCCCACGCCGCCGGACAGATGCACATTCTTGCCGATTTGAGCACACGATCCCACCGTGGCCCAGGTATCGACCATCGCGCCTTCAGCCACGTAAGCACCAATATTGACGTACGAAGGCATTAATACCACGTTACTGGCAATGAAAGAGCCTTTTCTTACTGTCGCTGGCGGCACCACGCGAAACCCTCCATTACGGAAGTCCTTTGAACTGTAATCCGCAAACTTGGAAGGTACCTTGTCAAAATAGTTGGAAAAACCGCCCTTGATGAAGCTATTATCTTCTATGCGAAAGGAAAGCAGCACCGCTTTTTTTATCCATTGATGCGTACTCCATTCGCCATTTATTTTCTCCGCCACCCGCAGTTTGCCGCTGTCGAGCATTTCCAGTACCTGGGCAACGGACTCCTTGAGTTTGGCCTCGACATTACGCGGTGTAATCTCGGCACGGCGTTCAAATGCTTCTTCGATGGTACTTTGGAGCTGATCCATGATTTTCCTTAATCTACTTTAGATATTTTTATCGATTCAAATTTTCCGCCACGCTCGCGCTGCAATTCAGCTACCAGCATTTTTATGCGTCCAGTTGCTTCAACGCACTCTCCCAGCGGGGCAACAAGGGCGATACGAACGAAATCTCCACCAGGATTGATCCCATGCGCATATCGGCCCAGATAGCTGCCGGGTAAGACCGTTACATTATAATCGCGATAAAGCTGTCGGGCGAACTCGACATCGCTGCACGGTGTTTTCACCCATAAATAAAATGCGGCATCCGGCATGGAAACCCGCAGGGTTCCCCGCAACGATTCTGTAACCGCATCGAATTTTTCCCGGTACAGGCGGCGGTTCTCGACAACATGAAACTCGTCGCTCCAGGCGACCTCGCTTGCCGTCTGCACTGCTGGATTCATTGCGCTGCCGTGGTAGGTACGATAGAGTAAAAATTTTGCCAGTAACGCGGCATCTCCCGCTACGAAACCCGATCGCATACCCGGCACATTGGACCTTTTCGACAGGCTGCTGAATATTACCAACCGGGAGAAGTTGGTGCGGCCAAGATGATGGGCAGCCGCGAGCGCGCCAAGCGGTGGAGCAGCCTCATCGAAATAGATCTCGGAATAACACTCATCTGACGCAATAACGAAGCCATAACGATCGGAAAGTTCGAATAGATGCTCCCACTCACCCATCGACATGACTCTGCCCGTGGGGTTGCCCGGGGAGCAGACATATACCAGTTGCGTGCGCGACCAGATATCGCCCGACAATTGCGTATAGTCGAGTGCAAAGTTATTTTCCGGCAGCGTATTCAGGAAATGGGGGGTCGCGCCCGCCAGCAAAGCCGCGCCTTCATATATCTGATAAAAGGGGTTCGGACAAACTACAATGGCTTCCGAAAGCGATGGACTAATTACTGCCTGGGCAAAAGAGAACAGTGCTTCGCGACTCCCGTTAACCGGAATGACCTGTGTGTCGGGATCGACGGCGGGCACGTGATAACGCTTTATCAGCCAAGCGGCTATGCTTGCCCGTAGCGATCGGGTGCCAAGGGTGGTGGGGTAGAAAGCCAGCCCCGCAAGATTCTCCGCCAGCGCCTGGCGAATAAAATCCGGTGTGGTATGTTTGGGCTCGCCTATATGCAGGCGGATCGGGGAAAGCGCCGTGTTTAGCTCGATTCCTTCAAACAGCTTATTGAGCTTCTGGAAAGGATAAGGTTGCAGGCGGGCGAGATTGGGATTCAATTTGACAGGCTGGGGCAGGTTGTGTACGACAATCTGCTACCTCCGTGGTTTTAAGTCTATTGATCGAAGCAGGATTATAAAGGGCGGGCGTCTTGCGACCAACTAAAATGAACAAAACAACACAAAATGGTCTTCCCGTGACGGCGCTGCTCATAGGAGCAAGTATCTGGGGCCTATTGTGGTATCCCTATCGATTGCTGGAACAGGCCAGGATAAGCGGGGCGATCGCGACCTCGGTTACTTACGCAATTGCATTGCTGCTGGGGCTGGTTATATTTCGGAAATATTTGCGCAGATCGCAAGCGCTCGGCGGCCAGCCCCATTTATTGTTCTGGATTGGACTGTTTGCAGGCTGGACCAATCTCGCATACGTACTCGGCGTGATCCACGGCGAAGTCATGCGTGTCCTGCTGCTGTTTTATCTCGCACCGCTATGGACTATCGTTTTCGCACGCGTGCTGCTGAATGAAATATTAAGCTTGCACGGCTATCTGGTTATCGCGTTTTCGCTGGCAGGCGCGATAGTCATGCTATGGCAACCGGAAAACGGTTCCTCGCTACCTTCTTCTTACGGTGACTGGATGGGATTATCGGCCGGCTTCATGTTTGCACTCTCGAACGTGCTGAGCCGCAAAGACCAATACCACAGCGTTCAGGTAAAATCGCTGGCGGTGTGGGTCGGTGTCGCGCTGCTAGCATTCGTTTACAGTCTGTTTCTGGTTGATCTGCCCGTAATGAGCGACATTTCCACAGAAACGTATCTGCTCCTGTTGGGTGTGGGATTGGTCGTGTTTGCCCTGAGTTTGGTTGTGCAATACGGCCTCACGCACACACCTGCGAATCAGGCCATCGTAATCATGTTGTTCGAGTTAGTGGTGGCGGCGATCGCAGCTTATTTCCTGACTGATGAGGCGATGTCACCCAGGGAATGGATCGGCGGGCTGATGATTATTTCGGCAAGCCTGTTTTCTGCCACGATGAATCGGGAGTAACATGACCAATCTGCGTGCGAAGGGCTATGCTTGCCGCATTGCGTCCGGTTCCGTAAGGCGAGATTCTTCTGTATTGCTATGCACTGCAGGCAGACTACGGTTTTCCTCCCGCGCCCGGAGTTCGATCAGATTGCCGGTTCAATTATTGACTGAACATCTACGCCAGAATTATTTGGGTTCTCCCGGTTGAATAAAGGAAAAAAATACACATGAGCCATCACGTCGTCTTTCCGGAGCGAGATTCACTCAAGGTGAGGGTGCGCCGGCCAACTTTTGAGCATACTTACGAGGAATACGCGCAAACGACTTCCGATCAGATCGTGCCACACTTGCAGCGCGCGACTGTGGCCATTATCAATAAGTTGGAATTAAGCGACGAGATCCTCGCGGAATTGCCCAGGCTGAAAATGATAGCGATCGCCGCAACGGGATATGATGCCATCGATATCGCAGCCTGCCGCAAGCGTGGCATCGCGGTGGCCAATATCCGCAATTATGCGATTCATACCGTACCGGAGCACGTGTTCGCGATGGTGCTTGCGTTACGCCGCAACTTGCTGGCGTACCGGCAAGAGATTGAACAAGGAGCGTGGCAGAAATCGGAACAGTTCTGTCTGTTTACGCATAAAATAAGCGAATTGCACGGCGCGACGATGGGTATTATCGGCAAAGGCGCTATCGGGCGCGGTACCGCTGCAATCGCGCGCGGGTTCGGCATGCAGGTGCTGTTTGGATACCATTCGTCCACCAAGAAGAAAGATGAGCTGTTTACCCCTTTCGATCAGGTACTCGCCGAGTCGGACATACTCTCGTTGCATTGCCCTTTGTCGCCTGCCACGCGCAACATGATCGGCATTGATGAATTGCGCAAGATGAAGCGCAGCGCGCTGCTGATCAATACCGCGCGAGGTGGACTCGTTGATGAGGCGGCGCTGGTTAAGGCTCTGGAAGAAGACGTTATTGCAGGCGCTGGCTTTGATGTACTCACTGTCGAGCCACCCATGGAGGGTAATCCATTGCTCGACTTGCGCCGCCCCAATTTCATTCTTACGCCACACATTGCCTGGGCCTCGGCCGAGGCCATGCAATTTCTCGCTGATCAGCTAATTGACAATATCGAAGCATGGGCAGGCGGAAAGCCGCAGAATCTGGTTACCTGAGTAAAGTGGTTGATGGAGCGGAATTCTGTACGCATAGAATATATTTTGCCTTCTTGGCTTATCGCTTTTTATTTAATCCCGGCCTGGTTTAAAGTGAATTCAGTCCATTTTTTTTGTATTGTTCGCTATGATTAATCACGTTAGACGCAACTGGGCGCGCACCAGCATAAACCGTATGCAAGTCGACTGGTTGACAAGGTGAAGGCCCTTCGATAGTCTCTCAGGGTTAAGATTTTGGCGTGGTTTTGGGCCGCTTGAATTCATGTGATTCGAGCATCCAGGTCCGATGGTCTGTGGATATGATCAGTGTAATTATTGTTACTTAAATAACAGGAGGGGAAACATGGAACTTAAAGGATCGAAAACTGAAGAAAACTTGAAAGCTGCCTTTGCCGGAGAATCTCAGGCCAATCGCCGTTATCTTTATTTTGCAAGCAAAGCGGCTGTTGAAGGTCAGGATGATGTGGCAAACATCTTCCGCACGACGGCCGAAGGGGAAACCGGGCATGCCCATGGACATCTGGAATATCTGGAAACTTGTGGCGATCCGGCTACAGGTATGCCATTCGGCTCATCCCGCGCCAACCTGCAAACGGCGATAGCAGGCGAGACGCATGAATATACCGATATGTATCCTGGCATGGCCAAGTCTGCCCGCGATGAAGGTTTCGATGAAATCGCCGACTGGTTCGAGACGCTGGGCAAGGCTGAGCGCTCTCACGCCAACCGCTTCCAGAAGGTTCTGGATAATCTGGCTGATTGAGTGGTTGCAAGACCGGAATGGATCGGGTCGAGTGCCAGCATTCGACCCGCCGGTTATTCCGCTCTGACGTTCTGCTCTAAGGTTCCACCTGTTTTATCCCTATACATTTTCATATCGCCATGACCACTCGAGAAGGCAGCCTGGAGCGTCCCACGCGTCATCCGCTCGACTGGGAAAATCCGGATTTTTATGACGAGCCGAAGCTCTTCGGTGAAATGGAGCGCGTCTTCGACATTTGTCATGGTTGTCGCCGTTGCGTCAGTCTATGCACAGCATTTCCGACCTTGTTTGATCTTATAGACGAGGGAAGCACCGGTGAACTCGATGGGGTGGAGAAACAGAAATTCTGGGAGGTAACGGATCGCTGTTATCTCTGCGATATGTGTTTCATGGCGAAATGTCCCTATGTGCCCCCGCATCCATGGAATGTCGATTTTCCTCACCTGATGTTGCGTGCAAAAGCTGTCAAGCATAAAAAAGGCGATGTCCGCTTCCGCGATAAATTGCTTTCGAGCACGGATCTCATGGGTAAACTGGCCGCTATTCCGGTAGTGGCTCAGGCGGTAAACGCGGTGAACAAGGCGCCGGCCACCCGCAAGCTGATGGATAACGTACTGGGTATTCATGCCGAGCGGAAACTACCGGATTATGACAGCCATAAATTTCGTCCAAATGCGAATATCAATCAATCGCATGAGGTCCGCGATGGTGACAGGACATCGGGGAAGGTTGCAATTTATGCCACATGTTATGTCAATTACAATGAGCCCGGCATAGGGCACGATTTATTGAAGGTGCTTGACCACAACCAGATACCCACGCGCCTGGTGGAAAAAGAAGCCTGTTGCGGAATGCCGAAGCTGGAACTGGGCGATCTGGATGCGGTGAAAGCGCTTAAGATCAGGAACATTCCCCCTTTGGCGAAACTTGCGAAGGAAGGGTACGCAATACTTGCACCTGTGCCTTCCTGCACGCTTATGTACAAGCAGGAACTGCCGCTCATGTTTCCCGAGGATGAGGATGTGAAAGCGGTAGCCGCAGCAATGTTCGA
>JBDTHR010000084.1:0-6251 GCA_039936855.1 Nitrosospira sp.
TGGGGGTAGAGTTTGCGCGAGAGCCGGACTGTACATAACACCCGATGCTGGAGCAGGGCACCTATGCGCCGGTATTCGTTCTTGAGGAAACCGTAGTCGAAGCGGACGTTATGCGCGGCCAGCACCGCACCCTCGAGAAAACCGTAGAGTTTATGCGCGACCTCTTCAAATGACGGCGCATCCTGCACCATTCCATTGCTGATGCCGGTTAAGCGAGTGATGAAAGGCGGAATGGACATGCCTGGATTGACCAGCGTTTCCCAACGGTCGCTTTCCATCCCCTCTTCGAAGCGGACGAGCGCAATTTCGATAATGCGGTCATTCAGAGGCGTGCCGCCCGTGGTTTCCAGATCAAGAATGACGTAGGGGAAAGGCAGCACCGTTAATAATACCCAGGAGCAGGGGTGACCAAGACAGAGAAGTGATTCATTATCGCATTTGCGAAACCGAATTCAATTGCTTTTATCCGCCGTTGACTCCTGCTTTAAGCGCGGCGCCCGCCTTGAATGCGAGTACCTTTGCCGCTATTCCTTCTATAAGACCGTTCTTGTTCATGCGGTTGCCCCTTCAATATGAGTGGTGGATAGATTGGTTTTTCGTAGGACAGAACCACTATTTGCCCTTTTCTTCAAAAATCAGCAGGCTTGCACTACTCGTACATCGCTCCATCGGGTAGTGTAGCAAGGCGAGATGTTCTCCCGGCGAAAATAGCCGCAAACTCGTCGTCAGCACTCGGGTAGGCTCGCAGAGCTGCCCAATGAATTAGCTGAGTTAATAATAGCTTCACTGATTGCAATTCGAGCTTTGACCGAGTATTGTTTTCCAGACAGGCTATTTTAATCAGGGAACGGGGGCTGATTCTGTGTCCCTCGCGCTAATGACGCTCGGCTTGCCAATTTAAAAAATAGGGAAGGTTATATGCGACGAATTTACTTTCTAGTCCCCGACATTACCGTCACTAAACGTATTGTCGACGAACTGCTGCTGGCACGGGTAGAGGAGCGGCACATCCACGTAATCGCAAAGCGTGGCACGCCGATGGAGAATCTTCCTGAAGCCAGCCTGCTGCAGAAGAGCGATTTCATTCCCGCGGTGGAACATGGGCTGGCGATCGGTGGGTCAGCCGGCATTCTTGCCGGGCTGGTTGCCATCGCTCTTCCTGCCACCGCTCTAGTAATTGCGGGTGGTGTCCTGCTGGCAACCACACTTGCAGGTGCAGGTGTTGGTGCGTGGCTTGGCGGCATGACAGGCATGAATGCTGGCAATACTCGAATCAAACAGTTCGAGGATGCCATCGAGGCAGGCCAGTTCCTGGTGCTGGCCGACGTGCCAAAGGACCGAGCCGAAGAGATTGAAGCGCGCGTAAAACAACATCTGCCTGATGTCGAGATTGAAGGAACAGAGCCGAGAATACCTGCATTTCCCTGAGGGCGCCGGTGCTGTGCTCGTAAATGTAACGGGGTTGTTTGCCGGTGCGGTTATTGTCACCGCGTTATCCCGGAAAGGGGTTGTTCGGATTTTAACCTGGCCGCGCATGCCATATCAGCCGTTTCCGGTTTAGCTTCCAAGTACCATAGGTGGTTGCAGCGTTACCCATAAAACTCCACGCAAAAACAAGTAAATCAATTATCATCTGATAGTTGGCGTGATTGCTGCTGGGTGAGGTGGGGAAATAAATCGGTGGTGGGCTGCGCTTTATTCCATACATCCTGCTGGAACAGTAACGGTATAAAGCGAAACGGATCAGCTCATTTCTTTGCCTTCAGTTCCTCGATGCGTTTCATTTCTTCTTTTCTGATGCGATTCAGCATTGCCGCATCGGTGCCTTTGTCTAGTTAAGAGATGTTATGGATATAGTATGTTTAAGCCATATAGGTGCAGCATTATGAGGTTTACCGACGGTATAGCATCGTCAACTTACAGTTAACTAACTTTATGCAAAAATAGCCGGGATATCGCGCAACCCTCACATCCAATTCCAGGAGAGTAAGATGAAAATTAAATTGTTATTCGCTAGTGTCTTATTGTCATTGACTACCGGTTCCGCAATTGCGGAAGAAACCAAAGATTCATCCGCTGTTATAGAAGCATCAAAGGTATATAACAAGACTTTCAATCCACGCCAGAAAGAATACCCCAATCACCTCGGATTTAATGACCTGCATCTTGAAGCAATCCGTCATCTTAAACCCGATACGAATTCTGCTCACGATCCCAAATTGCAAATTCCTGTAAGTCATAATTGCAAAGGTTATGACGATGGCTCATTTGTTTGTTTAATGTTTCACACGGGCCAGGGCGATCAGGACAAACCCATGGGGTTTGAATATATCATTACCGTCGAACAATATAATAAGCTCCCTGATGGAGAAAAGAAATATTGGCATTATCATAAAACGGAATTTCCAAGGGCAGAAGTTAGTCTGCCTGATCTAACCGAAAATGAGGCTAAAAAATTAATGCCAATACTGAATGAGACCTACGGTAAAGTAATATATGTTCAGCAACCAGATGACAAGTTCCCTATGGGCGAGCCTTATGTTCTGGTCATACAAAACCTGCCTGTCATATCAGAGCAAGACTAGAAATCGCTTATTCTAATGAAGTAATCAGGTCAAACGGCGTATGGGAATAACCCATACGCCGTTTTTGTCTTATTGGTCGCTTTCAGTCTGACAAAGTCGACTATTTACGCTACCTCAACTGCCTGCGCCCAGTCGGAATAAGGCACCCCGCTGCTTGCGGCGGGGTGCCTTATTTGCACATACGTGATACAATGAATACACGTACTCAAAAGGAGCGATACGTCATGGCAACTTCTATACGTCTCAACCAAGAAATGGAGCGAAGACTTGACTACCTGGCATCCCACACCGGGCGCACAAAAGCATATTACCTGCGCGAAATCATCGAACAGGGCATTGGAGAAATAGAGGATTACTACCTTGCTGCCGAGGTGCTGGAGCGTGTCCGCAAAGGGCAAGAAAAGGTGCATCCCGCTGCTGACGTGAGGAAGGACCTTGACTTGGACGATTGATTACACTGACACGGCTAAAGGCCAGCTACGCAAGCTCGACAAGCAAACGGCGCGACGTATTGTTGATTTCATGGATGAGCGCGTTGCTGGATTGGAAAACCCGCGCAACACAGGCAAGGCACTGACTGGCCCGCTTGGTGGCTTCTGGCGCTACCGGGTAGGCGATTGCCGGGTGATTTGTGACATTCAAGATGGTACTTTGCGCGTGCTTGTTGTGCAGGTAGGAAACGGGCGCGAAATCTACCCATAACCTTATTGAACGCCCCGCTATCGTGGCACCGGTGCATAACCGGACCACAAGATTTTCTGCCCAAACAGGTTGGATTTGAATGGGATCCTAACGATTTTCCTGACATGCGAGACAAGCACAATCAGCATAGGAAACTATTTCTGGTCGATTCTAGCCTTTCTGTAAATCGTAATACCGGGCACGAGTATGGCGCCGATTTAACAGATGATGAACGATGGGCCCTTTTGGAGTATCTCAAGGTTCATAAGACGCCATCGCTCTCAGGATCTTGGAAAGACGGCGCAGGGCCATGACTGGTCACTTACCGCGAACTTGCTTGTACTTAAGCGAACCAAACCATCCGTAAAACACGAATAAACCCCTAGCAAACACAAAAAAATAATGAGGCCCTAATGCCAGCCAAACGCCCTTTCGCAATAGTTTTTATTCACGGGCTTGCCAGAAAGCCGCCGCCCGATAAGTTGCGCGAGATATGGCTTTGGGGTTTGGCCCGCGAGAACCCGATGCCGAGTGTGTTCGCGCCTCCCAACAAGGGGGTCGATCTGAATTCAATGAGCATTCCGCAGCGGTTTAACTATTATGCGGACGTCTTTTATGGGATCGACTACGAAACAGAGTTGGATTCATATTACGAAGCAAATGAAAACAGTGACAGTGAGATCGAAGTCGAGAGTCTGGATAAATTTGAGCCGGAGCTTAATCCTCCTCACCCCGTGACTCCGCGCGAACGTGCCTTTATCGAAAATCTCGAGGCAAAGTTAAAAGCAAATCCCGTCCTGGCGACAACAGCGTTAGAACCCTCCTCGGCGGCATCACGAAGAGACTATGAGATTGCGAGTTGGCTGCCTTCTCCTGTAAAGGAAGCAATCATAAAAAAAGCTGCCATGGAAGCGTTCTATTTTCTTTTCAACAAGGAATACCTGCGTTCCGACGGTACTCGTTTCATGGTCCGCCAAGAACTACGCTCGCGCCTGCTAAAGGACCTGTCTGCCGCGCAGTCGCAAGCGGAGAAGATAGTAATCGTTTCCCACAGCATGGGAACGATGGTCGCATATGACGTACTCCGCAATTGTCCGGAATGCCCAGCCGTAAATACACTTTTTACGTTGGGATCACCTCTCGGGATTCGGGAGGTGCAGGACGAGTTGATCGCAATGGATGCCAGTGATGTCGATTTTCCAGCCGCGAAGCTGGAGCACTGGATCAATGTTTACGACCCGCTGGACCCCGTTTGTGGCGCCGACCCGAAACTCGACAACGATTACCACCCCGTCAATGGCAGGGCTGTTCAGGATATCAGGGAATCCAACTGGGGAAACTGGCGCCATACTATTACGCACTATTTCGCGGGCAATCGCTTTAGGGACCGGCTCAGAGCGGCTGTGGGGAGAGAACAGGATGGATATTGACCCGACGCAAACACTAATATATTCCTTGAAAAAGGGAGAATTACCTGACGTTCAGCCTTGGGATCTCAGCGCGGCGGTAAGAGAGATTGCCGATTCTCTGGGCAGGAAAGACGATTCCACCAAGGCAAGCGAAATTCGCGCCGCTTGCAGGATACTCAATAAGTACCAATACTTTGAGCAAACAGCAGTGCTCGGCCAATCGTGGGTTCAGAGCTTGGGGTTTGACGCGGTAATTGCGCGTCATCACGCGCAGGCACTCATAAATCTCTCGGCGCTGGATTCTGCCGAACAACTGCTAAAAAAAGGCTTGGCCGTGATCCAGACAGTTGGTGCAGATATACAGGCAAAGTCCGAAATCACAGAGTACGAGGGATTGCTTGGGCGAATCATGAAACAGCGGTTCGTGAATACGGGTGATCATGAGTCGCTGCTGAACGCGATAACCCAGTACCAGCGTCAGTATGACGGCCCGGCCAAACCATATTGGCATGGAATAAATTTGGTCGCGCTGCGCGCAAGGGGGGAACGGGAAGGCCTGCGTCGGGATGACTTTCCCGCTGTTTCGGCGCTAGCCTCGGCGGTTTTCAGGCGGGTATTGTCTTCTTATAAAAAAGATGCAAGCGACCCTTGGCTCGCATCCACCTTATCCGAGGCCAGCCTCGCGCTCGGCAAATGTGAACAGGCGGAATTGTGGCTGTACAGGTTTCTTCATCATCTCAAGGTTCAACCCTTTGACATCGACAGCTACGACCGGCAGCTACGCGAAATCTGGGGCGGCAGCGTGCTGGGCGGGGGAAACATCTGCGCCGATCGCTTGACAACCATTATTTCGAATCATCTGATGCGATCCCAGAAGCGCTGGTCAATATCGTCTCATGCTGTGCAATCAACCATCGCACAGATCTCGGATGACCCGTTGTCACTGGAGAAGAATTTCTCCGGAGAATACAGTTTTGGCCTGGGAACAATCAAAAGCATGCTAGCCGCTTGCGCATCGATTGGTTGTGTCACCAATACACGCGGAGAAAGACTGGGCACGGGATTTCTGGTGAGAGGGTCTTTTCTCAAGCACGAATTCGGCGAAAAAGTCCTTTTTATTACCAATGCACACGTTATCAGTGACACCGTACCGAATGCCATTCCTCCAAAAGAAGCGCTCGTCACCTTCGAGGTGGAGTCCACGGCCGCTGGCTCGCCAGTGTTTTATCAGGCTGATGAAATCATCTTCACCTCTCCTCCGGGAAAACTCGGACTGTGCTGCCCGGGCTACGAACAGCTTGATGTGACAATCGTGACCTTAAAGGGGCTGACAGAAAGTTTTGTGGGACTTAAGGCAGCGACTTCGTTGCCGCTAATTGATAGCAAAACCAAGGCGTACGTTGTCGGACATCCTCGCGGGAGCGGTCTACAGTTTTCATTGCATGACAGCATGTTTCTTGACTTTGATGATGAGGAGCGTCTTGTGCACTATCGGACGCCCACCGAACCCGGCAGCTCAGGCAGCCCGGTATTCAACTCTGAATGGCAAGTGATTGCGGTGCACCACGGCGGATCA
>JBDTHR010000085.1:0-4866 GCA_039936855.1 Nitrosospira sp.
CGGAGCGGGGAAATGTGTTTTGTTTGCTTCATGCAGGAAATATAAAGGGTTTCCGCGATTCGTGCAATAGCGATATTGAATGCTATATTGAAAGAGGCGCGCGAACTCAGCATGAATAATTGCTGGAGAAATTACCAATGACCAGATATGTAGATAGAAAAGGATTTTCCGTATCAGGCCGGCTTATTCTGGCGCTGATGACGCGGGTGACAGCGCTTGCTGTTTTTACGCTAAGCGCATGCATGTCCCAGAAATCCTGGCATGTAGAAGAGGTCACCGGTCATCTTCCGGACCTCAGTTTTTCTCTGACTTCCGATAATGGCGGGCTTGTAACGCCCACGGCCTATGAAGGGAATTTATTGTTGATGTATTTCGGGTTTACGAATTGCGATTCCGAGTGTCCCGTTTCAATGGCTCGCCTCGCACGCGTATTGCAGTCGTTGGGAAATGATGCGAACCGGATACGCATCCTGTTTGTCACACTTGATCCGGGACGCGATACACCGCAAGTTCTTCACCGTTATGTCACGCAATTTGATCCTGACCGTGCGATCGGGCTCACCGGGACGACGAGCGATATTGAACGGCTTACGAAACAATATCGAACTGCTTATCGTCCCCGCTCGAAAATTGGCGAAGCCGGCGGTATCGATCATGGCGACGCGGTGTATATTTTTGATTCACAAGGTCGAGCGCGCTTGCTGGCTACGTCCGCTGATTCTGACGAGCATCTCGCGCAAGACCTGAGACGCCTGCTCGAAACAGATCACCAGTAAATAAATCCAGATAGGTAAAACCTCAACCAGATAAACACCAACTACTGCATGTGCCTGGAATAAGACTGACCCTGAATATAGCGAGGTTTTATTGAGAGAGTTCTTCGAACGCCACCTTTGGAACCTGCCTGGCAATGAATTTATTGTATTGGTTTACACCTTGGGAAGAGTCAGCGACCGTTTTTATAGCCACGGTCGTTGTGACGGTGCTGTTTGTGAGAGGTTGTGCCAGAACCAATACACGATTGCAACAGAAAATATATTTCTGGACGGGGCTTGCCTTTACCTATTTGGTTGCTCACACGCAATTCGATTATTACGCGGAACATCAATTCTTCATTCATCGGCTTCAGCATCTTGTATTGCATCACCTTGGGCCGTTTCTCATCGTGTTGAGCAGTCCCCTGGTTGCGCTCCGCGCGGGCATGCCTGAGGCTGGGCAGCGAGCGTGCCGTCTCATCGCGGAGTGGAAGCCGGTTCAATATCTTTTGTCTGCCTTATGTAATCCTGTCGTGGCTGTCACCCTGTTTTGCGGGCTCATCGGTTTCTGGTTATTGCCTTCCGTCCACTTTACCGCAATGATCGACTGGCGTTTGTATCGCCTGATGAACTGGAGCATGTTTATAAACGGTTTATTCTTCTGGGGGATCGTTCTCCATCACGATCCGGTATTTTCGGTCCGCCTATCGCCGGGTTCGCGCATTGCCATGATGCTCGCAGTCATTCCGCCACAGATCGTGATAGGCGCAATGATATTCTTCGCTTCCAGCGAACTCTACCCGATATACACGATTTGCGGTCGCGCGATCGGAGGGTTAAGCGCAATAGCTGATCAGCAGATCGGCGGAATAATTCTATGGATTCACGGCGCGATGATGAGCGCGATCGGTATTTTGATTGTAGTGCGCGGAGAGTTGATGCGGCAAAAGCGCTGATGGCACAAGGAGAATGCTCGCACAAGCGTATTCTCTGCTTGTCTTATAATATTGACTGTTAATCGGAAGGCACCGTGATATTCACGTTGCACCCTTCGAAGAAGTGATGGAACCTCGTCACGGCGCCGATTGCGGGAGCCGATCGTCTCGCAGCGCTTTTCGCAATAAGGATACGTCGCGCGGTGTCACTGCGCGTGCTGCATTCCCCCAGTTATTGCGTATGAACGTAAGGACGTCCGCTATCTCGCGGTCTGAAAATTTTTGTTCATATGCCGGCATTTTTTTCGGTTTGGGTCCGTTTTTCGTTAGCGGCGCTTTTCCACCTTCCAGTATGAGACGAACGAGGGAGGACGCATTTTCGGACAGAACCATCGCGCTGCCGCCGAGTCTCGGGATTTCCGGGGGCTTGCCTGTGCCGTTGTCTCGATGGCATTTGGCGCAAAACCCCGAGTAGAGGCCTGCGCCGGGGCGTTCAAATTGGCTTGAAACGGCTGCGGTCAGGACGAGTTGGCTTTGCTTGACAGGTGGTTTGTAGGACGTTTTTCCCTTCTTCGCCGGCAGGGATTTAAGGTAGTGCGCGATGGCATCCAGATCAGCTTTACGTAAATGCTGAGTGCTGTTTTCGATAACAGTGACCATACTGCCAAAGGCGACGCTATGTCCGCTATGGCCTGTTTCCAGGAACTTGGAAATTTCTGCCTCGGACCATCTACCCAGACCCGATGCATCTGTTCCAGTCAAATTTGCGGCAAACCAGTTATCTATCACTGAGCCGCTCAAGTACTCGGGCGATGATTCCGAATATCCCTTTTCTTGAAAAGCCAGGCCACGAGGCGTGTGGCAGGCACCGCAGTGGCCCAATGATTGCACAAGGTACGCGCCCCGATTCCACTGCGTATCACGGTCGGCGCGGGGTTGGTACGTTTTCTGATTGGCAAACGCGGCGCTCCAGAACATCAGACCCCAGCGCTGGCTGAAAGGAAAAATGAGACTGGTCTGGGGCGGTGTGTGGCGAACCGGCTTCACTCCTTCCATGAAGTAAGTATATAACGCCTGCATATCGCTTTCCGCTACCGCGGCGAACGAGGCATAAGGCATCGCCGGATAGAGACGTCTGCCATCCTTGGCGATGCCTTCGCGAACGGCACGGCTGAAATCGTCATAACTGTATCGGCCAATGCCTGTATCAGGATCTGGCGTGATATTCGTTGAATAAATAACCCCGAAAGGCGAATTGATTGGCAGGCCGCCGGCAAAAGGGGCGCTATGCGGCCCGGCCGTATGGCAACTGGAGCAATCAGCCACCTTGGCAAGATATTCGCCAAGAGCAATGGTTTCGGGATCGGCAGCCTGGGCATTTGCGACAATCATGCTCCACAGGGTAACGGCTACAACCCACGAAACCCCTGAACAACCTGCAGCTAAAGCCCGACTGATCGGATCCCTGAATGTCATTCCCGATATCTTCATCCCGTTAAATCCAGGCGCTACACGGCGGCACCAATAAAACAGCACACGCGGTAAATAAAATTGCGACGATAAACACGAAGCTCGACATTGTTCCCAGCCTTGCCAGAAATTGTGTCTGTCCTCCATCTGTTTCAAAGACGTGTTCTCCTGCTCCTGTCGCGCTTGGCCGAGGGTTCGCTTTTCGCCATAGATTCCACGCTACGTATCCAGAAAGCAAGCCACCCGCCAGACAGATCAAGCTGATCATTGCCAGAATTATCGACAAGTTTGCCCATAACGGGGCGGTGAGCGGAACCTGATGTGGATAGCAAGCGTAAGCGGCGAGCGGTTCGCTTAGAGACATCTGAGCTACCCAGAACAGGGGTGCGCCAAAAAGCGCCAGCAATGTTCTATATGTACTTACCGAACTACGAGGAAGAGTAGGAGGGTTTTTCGCTATGTCCTGGTTGCCGGAAAGGGTCATTTGAATTTTAGAGGTAAGGAAACAGGTAAAGGGTAGTGAAAACGAACAGCCAGACAACGTCGACAAAGTGCCAGTAAAGTCCCCCGATTGTGATGGCGACATGGCGCTTCTCGTTAAAGTAGCTGAACGATATCCACACCAGGAGGAGCAACAGGATAGCCAATCCGATGACGACGTGAAGCAAGTGAAATCCGGTGATCGTGAAATACAACGATCCATACAGATCCGATGTCATGCCGTAAGTTTTTTTATCCCATTCATTGAGCTGAATCCCGACGAAACAGGCACCCAGCACGATTGCCAGCGCCATCGTCACAATGGCCCACTGGGTTTGTTTTTTCCGGATGCAGCGTTCGCTTGCCCAGACGCAGACACTGCTCATAAGCAAAATCGCGGTATTTATGCTGGGCAGAAGCAAATCAGGCAAACCTGTCGGCGGCCAATGCTGCTCGGCTTGGGATGCCAGGTAGTAGTAAGCAAACAGCAGATATCCGAATAGGGAGCCCTCCGTAACGATCAGCGCCAGGACGCCCCACCACCCCCCCGATAGTTTACCCTTGCTCCCTATTGGCAATGGTTGTACCAGCAATTGATCTGCGTTAACCATGGGCTTCTCGCTGGGGTGTGTCGGGCAAGCGTTGAGCAAGCGTTTTTCTGGGCCACATCCAGACGATAAGCGAGATAATGGCAAATATAATCATCAGCCCGGTGAAATTCCACCAGTGAAGCAGCATGCCAACGAAGGCAAGCGAAACGAACAGACCGACAAAGAAGGGTGTGTAGGAGTCATCAGGCATCTTCAGGATGATTTCCGGTACCGCATCGATCGGAGAGGTGGCAAGCGTTTCCCGTCCCTCCATGAGCAGATAGCCTTCTTCAAGGCTCGAGCGATTCCCACTTTCCCCGCTTTCGTTAAGCCGATCCTCCCATAGCGGATGCCGGCTTGCGACAACGGGAATGACGGCAAAGTTATAGGCAGGGGGCGGCGAAGGGACAGACCATTCCAGCGAGGCGGCATCCCATGGGTTTGCGCCTGCCCGAGCCCCACGCTTGAGGCTGATCGCGACATTGACGAGAAAAATCAGGACACCAAGCGCAAATACGAAAGACCCGATGGATGTGATCATATTGACCGTATCCCAACCCATCCGCGATGAATAGGTGTATATACGGCGCGGCATGCCCAGCAGGCCAGATATGTGCATCGGGAAAAACCCTACAT
>JBDTHR010000086.1:0-8342 GCA_039936855.1 Nitrosospira sp.
TCTTGCCGCGGATGAATAGAAACATCAGCACCGGCACCAGCGTAATGGATAGCAGCGCCGCACCTGCCATTGCAAAAGTCTTGGTGTAGGCAAGCGGTGCGAACATGCGTCCTTCCTGTGCCTCCAGCGTGAACACCGGCAGGAAGGAAACCGTGATGATGAGCAGGCTGAAGAACAGCGCAGGCCCAACCTCCCGGCAGGCATCGATGATGCTCTGCAGGCGGGGAGTACCAGGGGAGGCACGCTCCAGATGCTTGTGGGCGTTCTCGATCATGACAATTGCACCGTCCACCATGGCACCGATGGCAATGGCGATGCCGCCCAAGCTCATGATGTTGGAATTGAGCCCCAGCATGTGCATGGCAGTGAGCGCGATGAGCACGCCGATAGGCAGCATGACGATGGCGACGAGCGCGCTCCTGGCGTGCATGAGAAATACGATGCAGACCACCCCTACGATGATACTTTCCTCGAGCAGGACCCGTTTCAGATTGTCGATGGCGCGGTGGATCAGGTCCGAACGGTCATAAACAGCCTGTAGCGACACCCCTTCCGGCAAACCGCTGGAAATTTCCTGGATCTTGCTTTTCAGGTTATCAATGACGTCAAGCGCATTCTGGCCATAACGCGCAATAGCGATACCGGAAACCACTTCGCCCTCGCCATTCAGTTCGGCGATCCCTCGTCGCTCATCCGGTGCCAACTCGACCCGCGCCACGTCGCGGATCAGCACCGGTGTGCCTCCCGTAGCCTTGACCACGAGATTTTCGATGTCGGAAATACCACGCAGGTACCCTCGGCCTCGCACTACATATTCTGTCTCAGCCATCTCGATCACCCGCCCGCCCACGTCGCGGTTGCTAGCGCGGATCACCGCTGCGATCTGGTTGAGGGGAATCCCATAGGCTTGCAGTTTGCGCGGCTCCACGGTGACCTGATAGGTTTTGACGAACCCGCCCACGCTCGCCACCTCTGCCACGCCCTGGGCCTTGGTGAGCTGATAACGCACGAACCAATCCTGTATGGTGCGCAGTTCGGCGAGCGTATGCTGGGCAGCGACCACCACATACTGGTACACCCAGCCGACGCCGGTGGCGTCCGGTCCCAAAGTCGGGGTGACACCGCGCGGCATGCGCCCCGATGCAAAATTAAGGTACTCGAGCACCCGCGTACGCGCCCAGTAGATGTCGGTGTGATCTTCAAAAATGACATAAATGAACGATGCGCCGAACACAGACAGTCCGCGCACTACCTTGGATTTGGGCACAGCCAGCATGGCCGTGCTGAGCGGATAGGTCACCTGATCTTCCACTACCTGTGGCGCCTGCCCCGGATACTCGGTGTAGATAATGACCTGCACATCCGAGAGATCTGGAATCGCATCCAGTGGCGTGCGGATCACGGCGTAGATACCTACGCCGATCACAAATGCGGTTCCCAGCAATACCAGGAACACGTTGCGTGCGGACCATTCGATAATTCGGCTTAGCATGTCAGTGCCCCCGGTGATCGCCGGCAGCGGGGCTTGGAGTTGAGCCGGCAGTTGGACTGGTATCCAGCGGTTGAATGCGAACGATGACGTATTCGCCAGCCGACTCCTTGACTATCTCGAAATCAACTTTCTGACCGGGCTTCAGTGGTCGCAGCAATGCCGGATCCCGGGCTCGGAAATCCATGGTCATCGTTGGCCAGTTGAGGCTGGCAATAGGATCATGTGCAATCGTTACCGTCGCATGCACCCAATCCATTTCTTTAATATTGCCTACGCCACGATGAATCGCCGGCACAAGTGTGGTACCCGGTATCGCCATGGATGTGTCGGGCGTGACCTGTCTGTTTTCGTCCGGCGCAGAGCCGGGGTGGTGGCTGAAGCCGCCCAGTGCCGCCTTGAGGTTACTCTCTGCGTCGATCAGAAAGTTCGCGCTGACCACAACCGTTTCCCCAGCTTCCAATCCCCCCAGCACTTCGGCATAGCCATCGGCGTGCATGCCCAGCTTTACCGTTCTCGGCTCAAACCGGCCTTCACCCAAATCAACCAGCACCAGTCGCCGTATGCCGCTGTCAAGCACCGCCGAATCAGGCACGGCAAGCACCTTGTTTTTACTGTGAATCGAGGCGAACTCCACCCTGCCGTACATGGCAGGCTTGAGCAATCCCTGAGCGTTGGGAAGTTCGATGCGTACTTTTGTGGTACGGGTTTCGGGCATCACCGTGGGATAGATGAACGTCACCTCGCCGTTTAACACTTTATCCGGATACGCATCCATCCTGATGGCGGCGCTCTGGCCTCGCTGCACTATGCCCAGATCCTGTTCGAACACATCTGCCAGCACCCACACCTTGGAGAGATCGGCAATCTGGTACAGTACCTCTCCGGCCATAAAGCGCTTTCCCTGAATTGCCGGTTTTTCGATCACGGTGCCGCTGGCCGGGGAACGCAGGGTGACATACTGTTTGCTACGGCCTTCTTCCCGCAGCACTTTCAGGTCGACATCCGATATGTCCCAGTTGCGCAGTCTCTGCAAGGCATTCTCCGATAGCCGTTGCATGCCTGCCCGAACCTCCGGGCCACTCCCCTTGACCGACTGCATCCCTTTCCTGGCAATAAGATATTCGTGTTGTGCTGTGATCAGTTCAGGGCTGTACACATCCATCAACGCGTCGCCTTTTTTCACCGCCTGGCCGGTGGTATTTACGTAGAGCCGCTGGATCCATCCGTCGAACTTGGGTGCCACGGCATACAGCCGCCGCTCGTCAGCCTCTACTGTCGCCACCGCCCTCACGATACGAGTGAGTTCGCGCGTCGCGACGACCTCGGTTCTCACACCCAGCTTTTGTATTTTTTCGGTACTGATCTTCACCACAGAGCTGCCAGACGGGGATTCTTCGCCCTCGTATACCGGGAGATAGTCCATGCCCATGGAGTCTTTCTTCGGTACCGGCGAAGTATCAGGGTGCCCCATCGGATTGCGGTAATAGAGAATCTTCGTCTCAGGCGTCGACGCCTCGGACATTTGCGACGCAACCATGGAGATCCCGGACTTAGTGCTGCCCCACCAATATCCTGCGGTCAGGGCCGCCGCAATCAAGGCAACAACCATTATCAATTTGGTGATGGTATTCACAGAGGCTCCGCCGGGATGGACAGGCGACCCGATGACGGCGGTTTACCGATGAGCAGATCAATTTCCGCCAGCGCCTTGTTATAGCCCGCCATGGCTGTCGCGAGACTGATCTCATAATTGAATACCGTCATCTGGCTATCGAGCAGCGTGAGAAAGTCGACACGGTTGACCTGGTATGCGGACATCGCCGATTCAACTGTAAGCCTGGCCTGCGGCAGGATGGCAGTCTGGTAGAGCCGCGCCGATTGCAAGTTTTGCTCAGCCAGCGCCGTCTGCTGGCGCAGGCTGGCGGTTACTTCATTGCGCTGCGCTTCGTACATGCTCTGGGCCTGATCGCGTTTCGCCAAAGCTTCTGCCACGCGAGGGGCAAGCTTGCTTTCGCGCCACACTGGCAGGTTGACCGCTACAGTCAGGGTTACCATGTCGGGGCGCCTGCTGCCGTCCAGCATGTTGTCGCGCTGACCGTATGCCAGGCGTACATCGAAGTCGGGGTAGTAATTTTTGCGCGCAAGATCCAGCGCTTTTCCGTTACGCGTCACGATACTTTGCAACGCCAGCAATTGCGGTCGCTGCAAAAGGGCAGTTTCCCGCAACGATTCCAGACTCAAGGTTTCTTCGTGCAATTGCGGCGGTTCAGGCACAGGTGATGCAAGTATTGCGTTACGGCCTAGTGCGCGAATGAGTTCGGCTTCAACTGTCGGTCGTTCACGCGCAAGCTTGAGCAGTTCGTCCAGCATTCGGGATACCTGCGTCTGTGCCTTCAGTGCATCAGCCTGACTTCCCATGCCTATCCCGTAGTGTTGCTCGGCGACGTGGCGCATATCTTCCAGGATCAGTTTGTTTTTCTCAGCCAGCCTGGTCTTTTCAAGGATGAGTCCCAGATCAAAATAAGCAGCCTTGATATCGCGTGCGACACGGTTCATGGTTTCCTTATAACCATGGCCGACGCTCTGCGCATCCTGGATTGCAACATCCTTCCGCAAACCGCGTTTGCCCGGGAACGGCACGCGCTGGGAAAGACCAATCATTTTCATGGTCATGTCATCACGATTGAAAGTTGATGATACCAGCGGCGCATTGATCACCCCTGCTTCGAGAATGGGGTCGTCGAACGCTTCGGCCGGCGCTATTCTCTGGCTGGCAGCCTCGCGCTCCCGCAAAGCAGCCTGGATTTCGGGATTGTTTTCCATTGCTTCCGCGACCAGCGCAGCCAATGCAGCAGCGCCATTTGTTGCAGAAACTTCCATGGCGGGTCCAAAAGTGGTTGAGGTATTCTCCAGCCCAACCTTGCCGGTGGGAGTTTCCGCCTGTACATTCGCTGAAAATATAGCCATGGAAAAAAATGCGAGGACTACTGCACTTTGAATCATTCCGGCTGGCGTTACGGCGCCTGTTAATCTGGCACTTCGGGGGTTATTTGCGCTTTTGCACGGATCTTTCGCGGAAAAGCGCCGCTTACGTGTAACCCGAATCCGAATACCTGCGAGCAACATTTCCTTTGGAAGTGCGCCGGAGTTTCGAACGCCGGGCCGCTGCGAGGCGACAGGGTATGAGATGTTCATCCTGATTTCCTTAACATAGGGTGGCGGAACGGCCGATAAGGCAGTACATCGGTTAGTGGCTTCCGTTAGCACGCTCGGAAACTGCAACCGCCATGAGACGCTACCGCAAAAAATCTTGAGTATGAATTAGGTAAACGATTGCGATTGCCGATGCAACAGGCGCGATTGCCGATGCAACAGGCGGATTTCTTCTGTCGAAGAATTAGGCGAGAGGAGGACGCTGCGGTTGCTGCAGGCTTAAGGAAAAGAAATGAGAATTAAAAGAGGTGGCATAAGAAAATTCACCGGCGAAATCCAGCGCAGCAGGTGCGGAAGGCAGGCCGTTGCCGCTGATGTGGCAAACAATTCCATCGCAGGAAAGGACGAAGCCCGCTTCACTTTCAGTGCCATCGTCGCCATGGCCGCTATGGAATTGCTCATGACTATTGCTTTCATGTTGGCCACAGGCAAACGGAAGACTCGCGGATGGGATAGCGTAGGAAAGCTGAGCTGCGTGAGCCTCAAGCCCGACTGACATATTCATGGCTTGCGCGCACAACGGCATAATGGCAGCAAGCGCACCTTGCAGCGGCAGTGCCAACATGATTAGAATCAGTATAAATGTGTCTTTCCGCAACATCATGTCATCTAATATGCGTATTTCTTCTAAGTGGAGCAAGTATGCGCCATAAAATTGAGGTCTTCCAGCCATGAGCAAAAAAGCTGACAAAAAAGAAAAAGAAACGGACAGGTCCGTGTCCGATATGTCCAAGAAAACCTATGAGGACACACTGTACAAACTGCAAATTGAACTCGTTAAGCTGCAGCGGGACTTCATCAAGTGCGGCCACAAGATTCTGATCATCTTTGAAGGCCGGGATGCGGCTGGAAAAGATGGCACGATCAAACGAATTACCGAGCATCTGAGTCCGCGTGAGACACGCGTGGTCGCCCTCGGCATCCCGTCGGACCGGGATCGGAGTTCCTGGTATTTCCAACGTTATGTTCCATATCTGCCCGCAGCGCGAGAGCTCGTGCTGTTTAACCGCAGCTGGTACAACCGGGCGGGCGTGGAAAAGGTAATGGGTTTCTGTACTGAAGCCGAGTATGAAGAATTCATGAACTCGGTATTGGATTTCGAGCATATGCTGATCCGTTCCGGCATCAAGCTCCTCAAGTATTATCTAGACATCAGTAAATCCGAACAGGCAAAGCGACTGGATGAGCGCAAGAAAGACCCGCTCGCTCAATGGAAGATCAGCGGACTGGACAAGCATGCGCTGAAGAAATGGGACCAATACAGCCTTGCGCGCGACCAAATGCTGGCCAACACACACAGTTTCATATCGCCATGGATAGTTGTGCATGCCGACGACAAACCACTGACGCGACTCAACGTCATCAAGGATATGCTCAGCCGGCTCGATTACGCGGACAAGGATGAGCGGCTGATTCTTGCAGACCCGCAGATCGTTACCCCATTCGCGATTTCATCCATCGAAAAAGGCCTGCTGGCTTCTTGATTAAAACTAAGCCGAAATTCGCAGTACGGTCTCTGCTGTCTGGAACTTGCCAGCACGACTCGCAATGTCACCGGCAACAGCGGGACCCTGTCGGCGCAACCCGTAAGCCGGACACCGTCACCCACTTCCCACTGCGTCGCGAGCGCGGTGAACTGGAATGCACCACTATATTCCACGTTCCTGTGCAGGCGGCGGCCCATTCCCTACATTTTTCACACGCCCCGGAACGCACTGTGCAAATAAACATTCTCGGCGACAGTTTGGGCACTTTAAACATAAAAAAGTTGACAAAGTAAGAGTCGGTTAGTAATCTATCCCCTGGTAGCCGAGTTTGCGTATAGCGCGTCTCGCGCAGTCAATTCAGGCTCTCAGCAGCTTTCGTATGAAAACAAACCGGTTTCTGATAATGATATCTACGCTCGGTCTAGTAGTTGCCTGCACACCGATGAGCCGGTATGAAGCGGTTAAAAATCCTGTCATCCTTAAAGCTGTGCAGGATGCCAGCTCATATGGTGATCACAATGCCTTGGCAAAGCATTTTGAAAATCTGGTCGAAGAAATGAGTATGAAAGCAGAGGAACAAAAAAGGTTACTTGAGCATTATCAGGAAAAAAGCTATCTCTACGGGAGACAAGCGCAAGATCGGAAATCGCATACCTGGGCTTTAATGCACCGGTATCAACAAGCGGCAAAAGCAAGCCTCAGTAAAGCAGCTACTCACCGGAAAACGGCGAAAAAACTAAAGCAGGACAATTATGCTACGCTTATCCGACAAACAGATAACGCAGCCAATAATCCTAAGGGCTACTGAAAATATTTGAGGCAGGCGTATAGAGGCGACCGTTTTTGTCATATTTATAGACCCGCAATTCAAGGTCACCGATAGTGGCTCGAATCAGGCTATTGGAAGGTGGCCTTAAAACGATGATATGAAATCAATCTGGCTAATACGCAGGGAAGTGTCGTTGCTGTCATTGGTAAAACGGCGCCTCCCGCTAATAATTCTTGTTATCTTTATCGCGACCAGTATCGTTGCGTTGAACGGACTGGCGCGGAATATCGCCCAGAAAAGGGATTTTTTCAGCGATCCGTTGTGCACCGAGGCATTATGGAAAAAAACCTATCATGCCGGGCACAGCTTGCCTCAGGCAAGCACGCTACCCGGAAAGATCAAAACGGCTAAAAGCAGAAAAAGCGTTTAGGCCACCATCAGGTCGCCTGGCGATGAAAATACTGATACCGGGCTATCTACAGAACCGGTTGAGGAAGCGTACAGCCGGAAGTATGCAACCTTTGCTGGGATAATTTGACCGACGAGAGGGATTAAATCAGCAACCGATAATAGACACCAAATCAGGGTTTAGCGGTGCCTAATACAAAGCACTGCGTTATCATGGCAGCAGTTCCCTTGACTTCCCCCATGCCTGATCTCGAAACCTTCTTTTCCACTGCCGGCCCGCTTGCCCATACCGTGCCGGGGTACAGCGTGCGCACGCAGCAACTTGAAATGGCGCAGGCAATAGCGGAAACCATCGCCGCAAATTCTCTCCTCGTTGCCGAGGCAGGCACCGGCACAGGCAAAACATTTGCGTACCTGGTCCCGGCGTTGCTGGCCGGTGGCAAGGTGATTATCTCCACCGGCACCAAGACCCTGCAAGACCAACTCTTTAACCGCGACATTCCTACCGTGCGGACGGCGCTCAAGGCACCCGTCACCGTGGCGTTATTGAAAGGACGAGCCAACTACGTCTGTCATTACCATCTGGAGCGCACGGTACAGGAGGGTCGCGCCATCCTTGCCAGCCGTGAAGAAGTGAAGTATCTGAAACTGATTGAACGATACGCCGCCGTCACTAAAAGCGGTGACAAAAGCGGGTTGAGCGAAGTGCCGGAAAATGCCGCAGTCTGGCAACAGGTGACTTCCACACGCGACAACTGCCTCGGTTCGGAATGCCCCAATCACAAGAATTGCTTTGTCATGGAAGCCCGTAAACAGGCGCTTGCGGCGGATGTAGTTGTAGTCAACCACCATCTGTTCTTTGCAGATGTCATGCTGCGCGATGAAGGCCTGGCGGAGCTGCTCCCCGCCTGCAATACCGTAATATTCGATGAAGCCCACCAATTACCGGAAACCGCCAGCCTGTTTTTTGGAG
>JBDTHR010000087.1:0-2860 GCA_039936855.1 Nitrosospira sp.
TTTTGTTTCGTATGAAAATTTCGTTCAGTCGGGCGTATGAATAACTACGCCACTCTTTCACAAAATCTCCCTACAAAACAAAATCCTGCGCAATCATCACGCGAATTTATGAAACATCCGGGTTAAATAGAGAAGGCACTCGTATCGATCCTGGCCTGCGTGATGCACGCAGAAGCGGGCTTCATGGGCAAGCTTTGGGAAACGTTGTTGACTCAACAGATGGCGAGCGGAGGGGTATGGGCAAAAAATAACGACAAGTGGCGATCGCATTGGATGCCGGAAAGGGTATCCAGAATGTGGTACACCAATCAGGAACGAGACCAGAGTAACGCCTTCTCCGAATGATCCGGCAAAGGATCAGGTTTCACTTGAGAACACGGACACGGCTGCCTCATCGCGCCGGGATCTCAGGCGAGCTTAAACCCCTCCGTAAGTGAATAATCCACTTATCAAAGGGTGCTTATACAAATTAGACCCCCACACTCCGTTGTTATATAGACCGTTGATAAAGATGGAGGACTGGCGGGAACTCGAAAATTATCTCGCGCGCGTCTCGAAGGACCGGATTATCGCGGCGGTGGCGGAAGCGGCGTCGGCTGACGGTTCGAACGGTATTCCGCAAAAAGACTGGCCGTACGCTCGGGCGTATTATCCGGTATCCTGCCAAACGTCGCAGCATGTCTCTATTCAATTGCTTGGCTTCCATGAGCAGAGCATATCCGATAAGGGACAAGGGCTTGGCTGAAAACGAGAAAGTCGCAAAAGGGAAGCCGCTTCCTTGTAGCTCAGGATCAGGCCTGCTTAAACACCCTTGCGGCATGCGACATGAATCCGAGCAAACCCATACCGGTTAGCAGCGTTGCATAGGCCTTGGGCTCGGACACAGCGGTGAGCAATTGGTCGCAGTCCCCGGATGTTGGGCACGACGCACCCCAACTCATCAAATTAGCGGGTAATTATTGCGCCGATTCGTTACCTCATGCCAGTAGGATAATACCGCTCGCTTTCCATCTGGTGCCTTTGCCATTTGTCCTGACGTTGCTTGACGCGATCCTGATAACTGCTGACTTCTGTTGTATTTTCCTTTTTTTCCGATCGCTCCTTCCTGGCTTTTCTACCGACCCGGCGTCTCTCATCCGTAGCTTTCCGCTCCTCACCCGACCTCGAATCCTTTGGCCTCACCTCTTCCGAAGCCGAATCCCATGGCCTCGATTCCCATGGTTTGGATGCCGACGGCTTCGGATCCCATGGTCTCGCCTCCCAAGGCTTCGGGTCGCCATTTTGCTGCCCTCTCTGTTTTACCTGATTCTTGTCCGGTTCCTGCTGTCCCGACCGGCTATCCTCAAATGCTGTGGCAGACTGCGGAACCAGCATCATGAAGGCAATAAGTGCGGTGCACTGAATACACAAAATTTTCATAATTGGGCTACTCCCCTGCTATTGGTTCACTTCGTTATTTATGACCCGCATTATAAGTGCTGCAATCATCCTTATCTATTAAACCCAGATAATCCATTAGGACGCGAGATGATGGCGAGACAGGTTGCGAGACAGTTTCGCCGATTGAGAGAAGTCCATAGCTTGGTCTATGGACGCCGAGCAAGCGGCGAAAATGGCCGCAAACTGACCGCCAGCACTCGCGTAGGCTCGTAGAGCCGCCTAATGAATTATCTGGGTTTAACCCTTCCTACAACGGCAGATTCTCTTGCGGAGGATAAAAAATCCTCAAGCCATCCGTTTGCGCCCAGGGGGTTATCAAATGTACCTTCCGTCCCTGTGTGTTGATGATATCTTCAACCCGCACGCCACGCACGGTAAGCGCATCGGCGATCAACGAACGATGGCAGCGCCATGGAACCGCTTCAGCACACATCAGCACGCACCGTTCCTTCTCGGCAAGTTCCATCACATCCTGCACATTCACGGCGAATTCCGGCGTTTGCATGTAATCCGCATATCCGCGAAAAGACGCATTGCGCCAGGCTCCGTTGATCGAATCCTTGCGAGCATGCCGCAGCCCGCCCAGCCCCGGCAGGTGGGTGTATCTGATTCCCGCTACGTGCAGGGAACCGGGCAGCGTTTCCTTATTGAATTGCGGATTATGCCGGGACCGCGGCACGGTACGAACATCAAGGATATGCGTGACTTCGTTCGCTTTTAATATACCGACGAATTCGTCCAATGGGTGCGTGGAATGCCCGATTGTGCATATCAAAGGCCCGGATACCGGTTGCTGTTTACTCATGGCGCTAGCTTCTTCCCCGCTCGCTGTTATCCTCTACCGGTACGCAGGCACCGGAAACACTCCTGCCATGAAAAACATCGAAGGACAATGAAAACAAGTCCAGCTCTTACGTTAACATTCTCCTCTTATACACGAGACAATTGCACAGAGCGGACGAGGCTCCCTCCAAGGCATCCCCGCATGCCTCAGCTGCACGCTACCGGGGCGTCTTTCCTGCCGGAGGTGCTGAAATGCACCCGAAGCGAGATGCGTTGAGTTCCACATCGGCACGCTCCCAAGCCTTATTGAAACGCGCCTCGATAAGCGCCGCCTGATCATCCTTGTTTTGCAAGCGCAGCGCTTGCAACAAGCCATAAAATGCCCATCCGCTGCTACGATTTCGTCTCAAGTCTTCCCAGTACACCGTTTCCGCTTCGGCGGGGCGGCCTGATTCGAGCAGGATAGCGCCCAGCGCCAGCCTTGGTGGAGACTGCCATTCCGACGGTTCCGTATAAGCCAAGCTATCCTCAAGGCGGACCGCCCGTTCAAGATGCGCGATCGCGGTATCGAACTGTCCGCGGGCAGAGGCAATCTCCCCGGCGAGCACTTCGGGGCCAATACTTAAAACTGCGCGCG
>JBDTHR010000088.1:0-7715 GCA_039936855.1 Nitrosospira sp.
TATTTGTCGCCCACTTGCAGAATGGCAAGAAAGGCTTCCTGGGGAATCTCGACGTTCCCGACCTGCTTCATTCGTTTCTTTCCCGCTTTCTGTTTTTCAAGCAGTTTACGTTTGCGGCTGATGTCACCGCCATAGCACTTGGCCAGCACGTTCTTGCGCAGTGCCTTGATACTTTCTCTGGCAATGATATGCGCGCCGATGGCGGCTTGTACCGCAATATCGAACATCTGCCGGGGAATCAGTTCGCGCATTTTCTGTGCAAGTTCCCGCCCCCGATACTGGCTGCTGGCACGATGCACAATGAGTGACAGCGCATCCACCTTTTCGCCGTTAATGAGAATGTCCAGCCTGACCAGATCGGAAGCTCGAAATTCCTTGAACTCGTAATCCAGCGAGGCATACCCGCGGCTTGTGGATTTTAACTTATCAAAAAAATCCATTACTACTTCATTGAGCGGTATTTCGTAGGTGAGCATCACTTGCCTGCCCATGTATTGCATGTTTTTCTGCGTTCCGCGCTTGCTGATGCAAAGCGTAATGACCGCACCAACATATTCTTGTGGAACGAGGATGGTGGCAGTAATGATCGGTTCGCGGATTTCCTCTATTTTCGAGAGATCAGGCAGTTTTGACGGATTCTCTATTTCAGTTGTCGAGCCGTCGCGCATCATTATCTGATATACAACTGTCGGGGCGGTGGTAATGAGATCCATGCCGTATTCCCGTTCCAGCCTTTCCTGGACGATATCGAGATGCAGCAGGCCGAGAAAACCACAGCGGAAACCAAAACCCAATGCTTGTGATGTTTCCGGTTCATATTGCAACGATGAATCATTAAGTTTCAATTTCTCCAGTGCGTCGCGTAAAGCATCGTACTGGTTTGATTCCACCGGATAAAGACCGGCAAATACCTGGGGTTTTATCTCTTTGAAACCAAGCAGCGGTTGGCTGGCGGGGCGTTCCGCCAAAGTTACCGTGTCGCCCACCTTAGCCGATTTCAATTCCTTGATACCGGAAATAATAAAGCCGACCTCGCCTGCACCGAGAGATTCCCGATTTTTTGACTTGGGCGTGAATACGCCAACCTGCTCGCATAGATGGACGGCTTTGCTGGCCATCAGCAATATCCTGTCTCTGGGTTTGAGTATCCCATCCAATACCCGCACCAGCATCACTACGCCAACGTAGTTATCGAACCATGAATCTATGATCAAAGCTTTCAACGGCGCAGCAGGGTCGCCTTTGGGTGGCGGGATACGCGTAATAACCGCTTCGAGTATATCCAGTACCCCCTCTCCAGTCTTGGCGCTGCAATGCAGCGCATCCTGGGCGTCGATGCCGATAATATCCTCTATCTCTTCAATGACGCGCGCGGGTTCGGCTGCAGGAAGATCGATCTTGTTCAGTACCGGTACGACCTCCATCCCCTGCTCGATTGCGGTGTAGCAATTAGCAACGGTCTGCGCTTCTACACCTTGCGAAGCATCCACCACCAGTAGCGCGCCTTCACAGGCTGCCAGCGACCGCGATACTTCGTATGAAAAATCGACATGCCCCGGTGTGTCGATCAGGTTCAGCAGATAATGAGTGCCGTCGCGCGATTTGTAATCCAGCGCGGCCGTTTGTGCCTTGATCGTAATCCCGCGCTCGCGCTCCAGGTCCATGGAATCCAGTACCTGCTGCTCCATTTCCCGATCCGAGAGGCCGCCGCACAAATGAATGATGCGATCGGCGAGGGTGGATTTACCATGGTCGATATGGGCAATGATGGAAAAATTACGAATGTGCTGCATCAGCGGTCAGGGAATCGGAATGGAATCAAAGAGGATAGTGATTGGCATGACGGGATTATAAGCAACTAAAAAGGGCACTACTGTGCCCTCTTGAAAATGTATGGTATCGATCCTCGCGCGTCTTGTGAGAACCCGGCAACCCCGACTATTCAAGAATACGCATTCTAGCAGTCTGCCGGACTTAAAGGAAATCAGCTGTAAAAGCGTCTGACAACTGTAAAAGCGTCTGGCCCGTTCATATCTCGCTGCTTCTTCGACCAAAAGGATAACTACTGGCCATCATAGGCCTCGATATCTGTCCTCACCCAGTCACTTTTTCGCTGTGATTCTTTACCGGTTGCTAGCGAATTTTGGCAAAATAAGCATCAAGCGCAATAGGATCGAGGTGATAGTGACAAATTTCCTCCTCTCCGGCTACCAGTACCGGAACCTTTAAGCCGTAACGCGACTGCAGTTTTTCATCACTATCCACATCCACCACGTCGAAGTGAAAGGAAAGTCGCATTTGCAATTCGCGCAGGGAGGCGATCATGTCCTGGCAGAGATGGCAATGCTCACGGCTATATACCATCAATGCAAATGGATCGCGACCGGTATCGGAAGCCGCCGGGTTATTTGTTGTCGCTACCATTGAGCTTCATCGTGATGAAAGTCGCGGTATCACCGCGCCTGACCAGAAGTGCAATATTACGCCTTTTTCCGGTCTTGTTGAGCAACTGGTTGAATTGCTCAACGGTTGTAACATCCTGATTGTTAATGCTGAGGATCACGTCGCCCGGGCGAACGCCGGCGTGACTGGCGATGCCTGGCACCATGTCTTCCACCAGCAGACCGTTGTCCACCTCCAGTTGTTTCTTCTGGTCCGCGGTGAGTTCGCTCAGGCTCAGCCCGATACGATTGGACGTGTCCGGCGCTTTACCCCGTTTACCGCCACGGCCTACCGGTTTCTCTTCCGGCGGTGTTTCGTCTACCGTCACCGCCATTTCTTTGGTGGCGCCATTACGCCAGACTACCACCGGTACCTTCGTCCCGGGTTTGGTGGCGCCTACAATGCGCGGTAAATCGCCTGCAGCGGTCACAGGTTTGTCGTCAAACTTCAAGATGACGTCTCTTGCTTCCATTCCGGCTTTATCTGCGGGTCCGCCCTTTTGTACCGAAGCGACGAGTGCGCCGTCAGGTTTCGGTAATCCAAAGGATTCCGCGAGTTCCTTGGTCACTTCCTGGATCAATACGCCGATCCTGCCACGGCTTACCTTGCCAGTAGTGACCAACTGGTTTGAAATGTTGGTGGCAACATCGATGGGGATGGCGAACGACAAACCCATGAAGCCGCCGGTACGGCTATAAATCTGGGAATTGATACCCACCACTTCACCATTCATGTTAAATAACGGCCCACCCGAATTACCGGGATTGATCGCCACATCCGTCTGAATGAAAGGTACGAAATTTTCCTGTGCCAGGGAGCGCCCCTTGGCGCTGACGATGCCGGCGGTCACGCTGTTTTCAAAGCCGAAGGGCGAGCCGATCGCCACTACCCATTCGCCGACTTTCAACTTTCCCGGATCACCTTGAGTTACCTTAGGCAAGCCGCTGGCTTCAATTTTGAGAAGGGCAATGTCGGTTTTCCGATCGGCGCCGATCAGTTTGGCACGGAATTCACGCTTGTCGGTAAGCTTTACCGTAATTTCATCGGCGGAATCCACCAGGTGGGTATTGGTCAGGATATAGCCATCTGAACTGATGATGAAGCCCGAACCGAGCGATTTCGATTCGAAATCCCTGGGTGCGCCATACGGTTGCATGTGCCGGCGAAAAAATTCGAAAAATGGGTCATCCTCAGGAATATTAGGCATTCCCGGAAATTCCCGATTGGACACCATACTGGGCGCTTGCACCGTGCTGATATTCACCACGGAGGGACCTTCTTTCTCAACAAGCCCGGTAAAATCGGGTAATTGGGCGAAAGCGGTAGTTGACAATGCGATCAGCGTCATCAGGATAAATTTGCGTATCATTCTTTGTCTTCCATAGGAATAAAAACGAATAACCTTCCATTCAGGATAATAGCTGAGCTTCTGCAGGACTATCATACCGAACTTTTCAACTTGCGCGTCAGCAGCCTTGTCGAACTTAAAGGAAATCAGCCACAAAAGTGTCTGGTCGGTTCATATTTCGGTGTGTTTTCGACCAGCAGAATAACTTTTTGCCTTCAAAATCCCCGAAATCTGCCTTCACACCGTTACTATCTCGCTGCGATTCTTTAGGTCAAAGAGGTCGCTGGAAACGGTTTAGTAACAGGCTCAGGAATCAAACGGTATAGGCGGGACGTTTTTACTCACCACAGCGGTATCCGTACCCGGGCTTGATGGCAGGCGAGTTGAGCGGAGACCTCTGATCACATTTCTCGGGTTCGCTGTTCGCTATCAGCCTGCGCCAGAATACAACTCAATCCGTATTGAGATTCCATCTCCGCTTCTAATCGGCCTTCCTGCTTACCGAGTTTCCGATTTGCATTACGGTCGCCGGCGGAACTTCGCCTACCGTTGTTACTACGTTGTCCGCCATAGTGCGGCTATAGATGTTAATTGCACCACGACTGTGATAAAGCCCGTCATTTAGCGGTGGGGAATCCTTCGATACCGGTTCGATGAACACCGATACCCCGGCAAGACCATCCGATAACGCGATGTGCGCCACGGGTGCCGATTTTCCTGAGAGATGACGCTTCATTTCGATGATCTTCTTGAATCCTGAAGGAGGGTCTTTAATCTGCCAGCCGAGTTTGCCGCGTCCCACCGTGGACGATACAAGATTGGTGGTGTGCCAACCGGCAGCTTTCGCCGCATATTTGGATTTCAATAGTTCTTTGTCTATATTGCCGCCAATTTTCAGTGCTGTAAAAACAAACTGTTCGACAACGCGGTCCTTATCCATTACCGCAGCTTTAAGTAGCAGGCCCGTACGGATATCCACCCAGAGTTTCTGGCCGTAGCGCTTATCATCCCTGGGCTCCAGTTCGATTACCTGGCAAAGGTAATCGCTGACGCGCTCCTGCCCACCTTTTCTGACAATATAGTTCTCATCCAGATTATTCAAGGGCTGAGGCAGCAGCGCCGGAAAAACCTTTCGAAGCCAGCGCTTTTCTGTGACAACGGTCTTGCTTTCCGGTAAATAGCACCTCATCTCGTCATTATTACGAATGATTTCTCGAGGTGCCCCATCCAGCACCTCGCTTTTCTCATGTTCGCCGTCCTCATTCACGACATGGATGATACGAGATGTTTCGATGTGGTTGCCGGACGAATAAATGAAAGTACCGATGTAGTTATACTGGCGCGGCGCGGCCGCGATCTTTTGCAGCCAGTTTAATGCCTCTGGGGATGAACCGGACGAATGTTGCGCAAATACAGGTTGAACGTTGGCGCATAACAGGAAAAGGGTAGCCAGCGCGACCCGTGTCATCTGGCAAAATTTTGGTGCGATTCCGTGGCCGTACGCATATAGGGCGCTACGCCATGCACAGAGGTACTAGGAGAAAATTCGCGGTGTGCAAGGAGGTAATCGTTAATTTGCGCTGGAGCCGACACAGTTGTCGTAATCGCCGGAACAGCGGTTACGGCAACTGGATTGTTCTGCGCCATATTTTGCAGCGCCAGTTCCGGAGGTTGCATCGTTTGCAGGCTCATCCATCCTGCGACGGCCACTGCCGCGATCGAAGCAGCGACAGCGTAAGCGATCGGTTTGTGCTTCATCGACAAGCGCGGTGTACGCAGAGCCGGTATATCCGGTTCGTTCGCCAATCTAACGCCGACGCGACGTGTGATATCGAAATGTTTCACCTCCGATTGCCCCAGCGAATCGCTAATCAGATGGTAAAGCGCCCATTGCTCACGTAACGCGTCCGTTTTTCTGAATTGGTCGACAACAGCAGCCGCCTCTTCAGGATTCAATTCACTGTCCATCAACGCTGAAATTTTATCTTGCATGCTACCACCTCTTATCTTTGCCGGTCCCCAGCAGGGGCCGTAGTTTTTCCGCTATAGCTTCCCGGGCACGAAATATTCGCGACCGGACCGTACCGATGGGACAATTCATGATGACTGCAATTTCATCATAACTTAGTCCCTCAATTTCTCTCAGCGTAATTGCCGTACGCAATTCTTCAGGCAGTTCCTCGAGGGTCTGATTAACCGTTTGCGCGATCTGCTTGCTTGTCAGTTCGCTTTCCGGCGTGTTCATCTCCCGTAAATGACCACCCTCCTCAAAGCCTTCGGCATCTTCGTTATCGTAACCAGCGGTCGTCGTCGGTGCACGCCTACCTTGAGCCACCAAAAAATTTTTTGCCGTATTAATACCAATCCTGTACAACCAGGTATAGAACGCGCTGTCTCCACGGAATGACGGCAACGCGCGATACGCCTTTATAAATGCTTCCTGGGTTACATCCTCCACTTCTGCCGAGTCGCGTATAAATTGCGACAGCAACCGTGCGAGTTTGCGTTGATACTTGATCACCAGCAGATCGAACGCATGTTTGTCTCCTTGTTGCGCGCGTTCCACCAGTTGCTGATCGATTTCCCGGTCACCCATGCCGCCTAGTCCCTGAATTTGTGTTTTTTATACTTATGGCTGCCGCATTACGAGGCAGCCCATTAAAGTATACTCGTTCAAGGGTCCATCCGGGTATTGCGCGCAGACAGACTATCGGTGGCCTGTGTGAACAGACAACGCATAATATAATTTAGTTCACCTGAAAATGTGGTTATTCTATGTGACATAGTCCATGGCACAATTTTCGGATAGTTCGCAAATAAAAAGATATCCCGATAACAGCTCAAAAGTTAATTTTCCATCCCAAGGTTTAAACCATCGGCTTTAGCCGGTCAGCTTTAACTGCGGCAATATGCTGCAACAGGTGGACGTGCGGCATGGATTACAGATACGGCAGTCATACTATTTTTCTAATTGAGTACGATTTTGTACGGGTAACGAAATACCGATATCAGGCGCCGAGTGGAGAGGTGGCGGAACGAGCCCGAAAACTGGTACGAGGGACATGCGAAGCCTTTGACCAGGATAGTGAAAGGCGTGGTGAGCAAGGATCACGTGCATATTTGGCGAGAGGCTGTTTTTGTGCCACGGTGGCGGCAGATGACGGTAGAGATGATCATGCAGTATCTGGATCATCACTTTGAGCCGCGACTTGACGATAAGCTCAAAATGGAACCCGATCAGAACGCGTCGTTCAGCCAACGCGTATCCGGATTTTCAGTCCGCGACCCTAACCCGCCGTCTTTGGCCGGTAATTGTTGAGCCAGGAACCAAAAGGGGGTGGAGAGCCTGAATTCGACTACCCGCTTTTCCCCTTATCGGCTATCTCGGTCTTGTTAGATGCTATATATAAAAGTATTGCATTAAAACGTACCTGATCAACCCGGGATCGCGGCGCAACTGCTGCCACCCGATGTGAGTGGGGGTTGCGGGAATCAGTGGCTGTGGCTTGCCATGTTTCGGCAACTTTCCGCGCATTTGCGGCAAACGCGGGCGCATTCATCCATTCCGTCAATTTTTTCGCAACTTTCCGCGCAAGCATCGCAAATTTTGGCGCAGACACCACATACATGATTGCTCAGTCTGGAACCGCTCAGCATGAAATTAAGCGACGTCTGACAAATTTCGGCGCAGTTAATCATGAGTCGGAAATGCTCGGGCTCCACATGCTTGCCACCTGATTCGAGGCAATGATTCATGGCGGTTTGCAGGCAGGTCTGGTGGCAATGGCTGCACGCATCAATGCATGCTTGCATGTTTTGGTTGTTATCGATAGGCATGATGAGAAGTTTCCTTTTTTGTTTATTAATCGATTTCCAGTATGGTCAGGTCAAAAATCGGTGAGGAAGATAGATGGTGTACCCACGG
>JBDTHR010000089.1:0-3167 GCA_039936855.1 Nitrosospira sp.
CTTCGAAATAAATTCACTTATCGGCTTTAGTGACCCTGCATTGCAGCCGTTGTTGTCCATGCAGCTCAAATATGAGTAGCAGGGCATGCTCATGCTTCAATGCATACGATATTCGCAATGCAAGAAAACAAGGTGATAAAAATTCAAAAGCTTGATTTGACGAGGCGCAGGGTGATTTCATGAGAATTGGTTTTTTTACCAAACTGTTCGCCGTCATCCTGATGCTGCTTCTCTTTGCAATTGGAGTAATGGTTTTCCAGGCGCTGGATATCCGCGATGACGTCGCGTCCAGCGAGGATCGCCGCTATCGCTCCCTGTTGCTTGCTGGTGAGTTGTTTCAAAGTTCTGAAGACCTCACGCGTATGGCTCGCACATACGTAACCACAGGAGATACGGTTTACAAGCGGTATTTTTTCGATATTCTCGACATCCGGGAAGGTATCAAAGCGCGCGTGCAAAATTACCCCAGTACTTACTGGCATCTCGCGGATGCGGGAAAAAAAACCGCCGCTGAGTTGAGCAAGCCCGTCTCTCTGTTCGAGATGATGCGTAACGAAGGGCTCGGTCAGATGGAGAGCACCCTGCTATGGGAAGCCAAAATAAAGTCCGATAAATTAACCATACTTGAGAAGCAGGCAATTGCCGGGGTGGACGAGCTACAAGAGGGGGGTGACAAGAATAAGCTCGCGAACCACTGGTCACCGGAACGGCAACTTTCCATCGACCTTCTGTTCGGAGAACGCTACGCCGCCGAAAAAGCCGGCGTCATGGCGCCTATCCGGAAATTTACCAAGTTGCTTGATACACGAACGCAAGCGGAAGTGAAGGAGGGACTTGCTCGCCTGCATCGCCACATTATGGTGGTAATGACGCTCATCGTTATTACGATGCTTGTCGGCGCTGCCGCGATTTTCTATGTTCGTCGCGCAATACTGATTCCATTGGCCCAGCTTCGTGGCGAGGTAATGAATATTGCACAAGGCGATTACGCTGCTCGTTGCCATACTGGAACCCATAACGAATTGGCCGAGCTTGGTGGTGCGTTCAACTCCATGGCTTTGGCTATTGAACAGGATATCGCCAAACGCGAGGAAGCTCAGGAATCCACGAGACAGGCTATCGCAATATTTGAGAACAGCAGCGACGCAATGATAGTGACCGATGCTGAGAATGCCATCATCACCGTAAACCCGGCTTTTACCAGGGTGACCGGTTATACGTTTGATGAAATCGCTGGACAGAACCTCAACATATTGAATGCCGGCCTGCAAGGAGAGTCTTTTCTTTTGGCAATGAAAACGTCCCTCGAAATCAACGGCCATTGGGAAGGAGAAATGGCAGGCCAGCGCAAGAACAAGGAGGTCTACATCCAGTGGCGCACAATGAATGCCATCTACAATGATGATGGTTCGGTACACCGATGGGTAACCTCGTTCTCGGATATTACCGCGAAGAAGAAATCGGAAGAGCTGATCTGGCAGCAAACCAATTTCGATCCCCTGACGAGCCTGCCCAATCGCCATATGTTCCATAACCAGCTGGAGCAGGAAATCAAGAAAGCGGATCGTTCTGGATCATCCATAGCTTTGATTCTTCTGGATCTGGACAATTTCAAAGCGGTCAATGACGCCTACGGGCATAACGTTGGTGATCTTTTGCTTAAAGAAGCGGCGTGGCGCCTGAGCAGTTGCGTTCGCGGTGTTGATCCGGCGGCGCGACTTGGCGGGGACGAATTCACCGTGATCCTGGGGTCGCTAAAAAACCTTATCAGCATCAACCGTGTCATCCGGGATATCCTGCACATGATGTCCGAGCCATTCAAGCTAGGGGATGAGATAGCCTATGTGTCAGCCAGTATAGGCGTAACGTTTTACCCGCAAGACTGCGCCGATGCGAAATCGCTGGTAAGGAACGCCGATCAGGCCATGTATGCGGCCAAGAACAAGGGCCGTAACTGCTTTAGCTACTTCACCCCTACATTGCAGGAAGCTGCACAGATCCGCATGCGCCTGGCCAGCGATTTACGTAGCGCTCTGGCTGGCAACCAGCTTCAGTTGCACTATCAGCCCATCGTGGAACTCGAAACCGGGCGAGTCCATAAGGCGGAAGCATTGCTGCGCTGGCATCACCCTAAGCTGGGCCTCGTAAGCCCCGTCGATTTTATTTCCATCGCCGAAGAAACCGGAATGATCATTGATATCGGCGACTGGGTATTCCGGATGGCGGCGCGGCAAGCCAAGGTTTGGTGCGCATCGCGCCCCGCTCCATTTCAGATCAGCATCAATACTTCTCCCGTACAGTTTCGCAAGAATGTCGATCTCCACAAGCCATGGCTTGATTTTTTACAGGAACTGGAGTTGCCGGCGAAAAGTTTCGCGATCGAGATTACGGAAGGTTTGCTGATGGACGACAGCCCTGAAGTTACCTCGAAGCTGAGTAGCTTCAGGGAGGCTGGTGTCGAAGTTTCAATGGATGATTTTGGAACCGGCTATTCCTCCCTGAGCTACCTCAAGAAGTTTGACATCGATCACCTGAAGATAGACCAATCCTTTGTGCAAAGCCTGGCGCCGGATTCCGATGATCTGGCGTTATGCGAGGCCATCATCGTGATGGCACACAAGCTGGACATAAAAGTGATCGCTGAAGGGATAGAGACATCAGAACAACGTGACCTTCTGGCCATCGCCGGGTGCGATTACGGTCAGGGCAATCTGTTCTCCGAACCACTGCCGGCAGACAGATTCGAGAAATTTATGGATAAAGCCCAAAGTGAGGCAAATCTGGCCGTGTAGATGCAACCGGAACAACAGGGTTGTCAAGATTACATCCAGTTGCGTTTACGGCTACTAGCAGGCTGTCGGACTTGAGCTCAAAGATAGGGGGGATATCAGTATGCGAGGCAGTTTTGCTGCTTCGAATCCCATTTTTAGCTGGTTTTTGGTAGTACTCACCACACAATTACCCTCTAACTTAAGTCTGCGGGCGCAATGTGGCCATGCGCTTCAAATTCCAGGCCAAGCACACCAGGCGCCATTCTCCGGCGGCTTTATTTAGCCCGCGCAGCAGAAATTGGCGGAAGCCCAAGACAGATTTGATGATGCCGAATACCGGCTCCACCGTCTGCTTCCTGAGCGCATACGCTGCCCGGCCGGCCTTTGTCTTGAGCC
>JBDTHR010000090.1:0-8496 GCA_039936855.1 Nitrosospira sp.
GGCGCAGCTTGCCTTCCAGCTTGAATTATCCGGTCGCTTTTCACAGGAGACATAACATGCTGAAGAGTATATTTATCCGCGCTTCACTGGTTTTTTTGGGATTGGCGGGACTATCCGCTGCGCTCCCCGCCGCTGCGCATTACATATGGATCGAACAGGATGATGTGCATCAGGCCCGGCTTTTTTTTGGTGAATATCAACATAAGGAGATAGAGCGAAGCCCCGGAAGGCTCGATGAAATAAAGTCGCCCCAGGCATGGCTGATTGATGCCGATGGCAACCGACAACCGCTCGAGGCGACACGGCAGGCGGATCATTTCGATCTGGGTGTTGCCCGCCACCGCGTTGCGACGATAATTGCCGAGGTGCTTGATTATGAGATCAAGGATTGGACAAAAAACGGTCATGGTGTCGTCAAGCCGATGTTTTATGCGCGTTTCATTCCGACCCTCGTCGCTTCGCTGGACAGGCCACGGCTCATGCTCGACATTCTCCACACATCATTCAATGGCGAGTCGTCGAAGACGTTTACCGTTTATTTCAACGATAAGCCGTTGGCCAATGCAAAGATCAAGGCTCATTTGCCTAATTTCACGACCACGGAACAGGTCACCGATGAAAGCGGCAGCGTAGCCTTCCCGTCTCCCTGGACTGGAGAATACGTGCTGGAAGTCATTTATCTGGAAAAGCGATCTGGCGAATTTCAGGGGCAGAGATTCGAGGCCTTTCGTCACCGTGCCACGCTGACATTCAATATACCCGAATTTCCTGGCAACAGATAATCGGCGGCGGACCAGGCCGCAGGTATTGCGCGGTTTTGCCTCATATACGTTTTTTATGAGTTGAGGGAATGTCCGGCGGCCGTCAGAAAGGGGAGTGGGTTTCATCCGCCGGGACGCGCCGCAGGCTTCAACCGTGCATGTGTCACGTATGCACAGGCTCGTTGCAGTACATCCTTATTGGCTGCAATGGGGCACGCGGAGATCTATTTTACATCCACGTCCGCGCCAGCGGCATATCTACTACCCAACAACCGTTTGATGAGCGGGCCGACGGTCAATCCCTGGAACAATATGGAAAACACCACGAGCACGTAAGTTATCGCAAGTACCGTGTCGCGCTCAGGCCCCGGCGGCAGCGACAGGGCCAACGCCACGGCGATGCCCCCGCGCAGGCCTCCCCAGGTCATGATCATGATCGTTCCCGGAACAAAATGTTTCCATCGCCCCAGGACACGTATTATCAGGCCCACGCTCGCCCAACGGGCGAGCAGCAGGATGGGAACCGCCAGCAACCCTGCCATCAGCAGTTCGCGCGTGAATTCAAGGATCAGCACCTCCAGTCCGATAAGCATAAACAGTAGCGCGTTGAGCATTTCATTCACGAGTGCCCAGAATTTGTCGACATACTGCCGCGTTATATCGCTCATCGCCAGGCGCCGCGCCCGATTTCCGATCAGGAGACCCGCGACCACAATCGCAATGGGACCGGAAAACCCGAGGGCCGATGCCGTGGCATATCCTCCCGTCACCAGTGCAAGTGTAAGCAGCACCTCTACCTGGTAATCATCCACGCTTTTGAGTAGAAGATAAGTGATCCAGCCTGCCCCCAGGCCGAAAAGCGCGCCACCCCCCGCCTCGCTGACAAAAAGAAGTCCGATATCCTTCGCCGGGACCGGGTGGTCTGCGGTGGCGATTTTCAGGCAAACGAGGAATAGCACGATTCCGACCCCATCATTGAAAAGGGATTCGCCAACGATCTGGGTCCGGATCGTTTGAGGGATGTTTGCGCGCTGAAGAATACCCAGGACGGCAAGAGGATCGGTGGGCGAGACCAAGGCTCCGAACAGGAGGCACCAGGCGAATTGAAGCCCGATGCCCAACTGCTCGAGCGCGAGATAAATCAGCGTTCCGAAAAAAAACATCGAAAGAATGACCCCACCGAAAGCCAGCGCGAACACGATGCCTTTCTGCCTGGAAAGCGCTTCAAGATTGACTTGCAGCGCGCCGGCAAACAGCATGAAACTCAACATCCCCTGCAGGAGCGCTTCGTCGAACTTTATCTGTTTCAGCAACCGCTCGGCCTCGCTTGAAATGCCCGGCTGAACATGCCCTGCGGCGATCAGCGCCAGAGAGACCAGCAGCGAAATAAGCATGACGCCGATGACTGTCGGCAATTTGATGAAGCGCAGGTTCAGGTAGCTGAACAATGCGGTGAGCGTGATGAGCAAAGCAACGAGCTCAAAAAAAGTCATGCCGCAGCAGCCCTCCGGGTTTCAGGACAGATTTCGTTCCGAAAGAATAGGAATTGCGGAGATAGCGGAATTTTAATGGGTATACAGCACAGGCTATCGCTGGATGCCCGATCGCCAGATACAAATGAGCAAGCTTGATCTGACAACGCAGGGAAAAGAGCAGGGCGCATTCGTGAGCGCGCATGGCTGATTCGAGCCGGCGGCAAAACTGTCTCGCAACCTGTCTCGCAACCTGTCTCGCAACCTGTCTCGCCATCCTCTCGCGTCCTAATGGATTATCCGGGTTGAAAGCAACTGTCAGGGTTTTACTCGCCACCTCTGTTTACTGCACCCGCCATGTCGGCCAGTCGTGCATCGATCTCCATAAGTTCATGCGCTGATTCGACACTGCGGTGAGCCAGTTCCGAGACGCGCAAGGCTTGATTTAATAGCGCTTCCAGGCGACTTTCCATCACTGTCTGTGTGGCAATGGTTCGTAAAGCGTCGAGCATACGAATCATGACGGTGACATTGCCCTTGGCGCTGCGCCGAATCTGGTCAAATGATGTTTCCAGGAGGATAGCGAAAGTCGGGCCAGCTGCAATCAATCTCGGCTTTCCCTCTTCATAGTAGATTCGGGATGGAAAATCCCGTGGCGCCAGATGACATAATATTGTGGTGAGGTAGTCGACGCAAATTGCGGCCGTGGTTGTGTCATTGATTCCGGGCGAGAGCGCTTTTAGTGCGACATCTACAATCTGTCTTATACCAAACCCAGGGTCTTGCTCTATGGTACGTTGATTACCAATACTATAATACGCGCAGATCCTATCGACCGTCTCCTCATCGGGCGGGTCCTGACGGGCGATCGAAGCCAGTGCCATATTCTTGACGACGAAATCCCCTATTCCGACGTTCATCTTTATGACGATGTTTAGTTTCTGCGCCAGATCCTTAAGCGAGGCATAGTTTACGCTTTCAATGTAACCATTTTTTGGTCCGGGAACCGTATGCCACTCCAAATCGGTTGCCGTGGATATGTGTGCCAGGCGCGCTTCATCCTCTTCATCAGATACTCGTTCGAGTTTTCTCAGAAACACCTCGTCCATCGCATCAATGGTTTCATCGGCGACGGAACTGATAATGTTCGAAGCCTGGATCGAAGTTGCAATGTGGTGAATGAAAAGAATGAGGATGCCGATTCCTACCAGGGCCAGCACGACCCCGACGAGCACAGCGATGCTCGGAACGAACACGACCTCGTCACCGCTCCGTATTACCCGCAATACGATCAGGCAATATGTAAAAATCCCGGCGAAAATGCCGAGCGCTGCCTGCGTTATGGGGCTGCGGATGAAATTGCCAAGAACGCGCGACGTATACTGGCTCGAAGCCAGTGATAGCGTTACGAGTGTCATGGAAAACGTGACTCCTACCACCGTCATCATCGAACTGGCGATTGTCGATAGCATCTCGCGCGAACCTTCCGCTCCGGCACCAAACAGCCGTGGCCACTCCGACAACAAGTCGTCGCCTATGACGGTATCCACATAAACCAGACTTATGGCGAGCGCAATACTTCCTGCGACAATCAGCGAGGGCGTGAACCAGAAGCTCGATCGCAGATAAATCCAGATCTGTAGAGGTGTCTTCATTGCTTGTCCAGGGGATGAGCGAAACAGTCGAAAAAAAAACCTGATTTCCGTTGATTATCTGATTATGCAGCGTATCTGTATATTGTCGACACCCCTATGTGGCTACATTCTCGTTGACGCTGGTTATAAATTGACCCGGCGGTACAGCGTGCACGAAGCAGTGGCAAGCCGACCAGAAGGATAATTCCATATGCAGCATTTTAAGAGACACGAGACTCTTGGCCTGTCCATTTTTTTGGAGCACGATACGTCAATGACAGTCTTTCAATAGATTCTCAAAGGAATATGCATATGAGTATTCTTATAAAGAGTTCATGTAATTTCCTGAGCAGCGCTGCTGTGGTGGTCGGTATGTGCGTCACGACAGTCAGCGTTTACGCACAGCAACCGCCGGATAATACCAAAGCAGGTAAGTCGATGTCGGTGAACAAGAGTAAATCGCCTTCAAAGCCGGAAAATAAAGATGGGGAAACGATCGTCGAGGTGCCCGTGATCGTCATGGCACCGCTGCAGGTTTCGAAGGATCTGGTCACGGCCAACGGTTGTTGGGTGAAGTTGTACGACAAGAGGAACTTTGAAGGTGACAGTTTGTTGTTGATAGGGCCGATCGATGTGGCCAGGATGATCGATCCATTTGGCGACAATTGGGAAAACAGGATTTACAGTCTTGAAACCGGCCCCAATGCCAATGTGACCATTTATAACAACCGTGATTTCCGGGACGAGGATAAATTTATCGATCCGGATAAAAAAATTCCCGATATGTCAAATGTGTTGGGACTTTTTAGAAATTTCCGGTCAATAATGCTCAGCTGTATACCGTAGCATCATATGTTTTCCTGGGGTGAGCCACCCCACTTGGTGGCATGCTCGATTATCTCGGCGCAAAACGTTTTATCCGCGCAATCAGCGAACAGGAAAACAGCTTCGTCTCTCTCGTTGCGCTTGCCCGTTGTCGCGGCAAACGCGACCATCATCTACGTTCAAGGAAGAGCATTGTGGCTCCGCACTGGCGTTTCCGGATTATGAACTGGGATCAACAGTTCAACGCGTTGATCGCCAAAAGATCCGGTTGTGCCAGTGCAATCCGCTACTGTGCGTTGGCGCACAGATGATATCGAGAGATAGGCATAGTGTTTCTTCGTAACATGTGCCGAACTGGACTGTAAAGGCGAGCCATTAGTGAACTATTCTTCAGTAACCAAAAAAGACCATTCTTTGTCAATTTCGGTTGAGCTGATGTACTGCGTTGCAAATTTAATAATGGTCTTCCTCGCGTCCGAGTCGGCGGGCTCCAAAGCGGAAAAGCATCAGGAGGAAAAGCCGTAGACAATCTCACGCTGATAATGATTGAAAAAATCAGTGAGAAATCTGTCGCGTTCAAATCCTGAGTATCTCGGTATTTACAAAGCAGCACCAATGCAAGTCAACAACGCAGATATTTTATCCACCACCCCTCCATAAGGAGATTGAAATGAATAAACTCATATCGACTGTCATTTTAGGCGTCTTTGCGGCTGTTTGCAGCTTCGGCTCGGTTGCCGCCGATACTTCGAATAAAAATAGCGGCACAGCGGTCAACCCTACCGACGACAGCCTCAAAAAAATCGATAAAGAAAAATGGGAAAAGGAATACGGCAAGGGTGGAAAGGGGGATAAGTCAACATCTCAAATAATGGAAAACAAGGAGCCCGCGGATATGTCGGCGGACGAGAAATTCAAATACAGGGACCAGGAAACAATGAAAACGAAACCATATGAGAAATAAAGGTTTCCTGGCTTTCGATGGAACAGGGCAGGGGAGTTCCAGTGCAAAACCTCTGCCTCTGTAGCTGAGTAGTAAATTTTGCCGAAGTTTGCCACGTTGGTGTCGCCCTGGTGATACGGCGATCCGTGACAGATCGCGAGAGCGCACGCCAACGTGACCTTAACGCGCAGAAGGAGCATCAGCATGAACTTCTTCTCCAATTCCCTCCGCCGGGCTTTGCTCGGCAGCGTTTCGGCCTCGGTTCTGATGGCTGGCGTCGTGTTTCCCCTCCATGCACAGGACGAACTGATCATCGTCGAACCGGTTCGCGCGACGATGTATCTCAATGGCGGCATCGGTACCGATGAACAGCAGTACATGCGCGAGGTCGCCAAGGATTGGTCGTTGCGCATGATCTTCTCGGAGAACAAGAACAACGAATTCGTCGCCGACGTCAGCGTGGTGATTACCAATCCCCACGGCACTCCGTATCTGCTGCTGAGCAACGCCGGCCCGATGACCTATGTCATGCTGCCGGCAGGCAAGTATCGTATCACCGCCAATTTCAAGGGACTGTCCGAGACGCGCGAGATCACGCTGAACGACAAGATCGGTCGTGACGTCTATTTCCACTGGAAAGAACCCGGTAAATAGGGTTATGTCGCGAAGTTTTCGCGTGCGCTGGCAAAGACATCGCATTTGAAGATACGGGAAGCGGGAGGGTGGATCATGAGCGTCGCTGCGCAGCCGTTGACCGAAGATGAAGCTCCACTTTCGCCATGGTGGAGACGCGGCATAGTAATCGTGATGGTGTTTGGTTTTTCGGTGCTGATCGGAATAACGGTGCTTGCCTACCGCAATGCGCCACCGATTCCGGTGCAGGTGGTGAATGCGCAAGGCGAGGCACTGTTCAGCGGCGACGACATCAGCGAGGGGCAGGCGGTATTTCTCAAATACGGCCTGATGGCCAATGGCAGCATCTGGGGCCATGGCGCTTATCTCGGCCCGGATTACTCGGCGGACGCGCTGCATCGCATGGGCGAGGACACTGCCGAGGCGATCGCGCAGCAACAATACGGGCAGCCCAGGGCAGCGTTGACACGTTCGCAGCAGGCGGCGGTCCTGGCCGAAATGGCGGTAGCACTCAAAACCAATCGTTACGACGCGGCCACCGCAACGCTGCATTTGACCGCGCCGCAAGCCGCGACCTGGCAGAAGCAGATCGGCTACTGGACCGACTACTTCCGGCACCCATCGCGCAATGGCGGCCTGAAGGCTGACCTTATTACTGATCCGATCGAGCTGCGCCAGTTCACCGCCTTCGTCTTCTGGACGGCCTGGGCGTCGGTAGCCGCCCGTCCTGGCGAAGACTATTCCTATACCAACAACTTTCCGTACGATCCGAGTGTAGGCAATCTGCCCACGCCCGGCGCACTGTTGTGGAGCGCACTGAGCCTGATTGTGCTGCTGGCCGGGACGGCTATGGTGCTGCTGGCATTCGGGAAATTCGACTATCTGGGCTGGGTTTCTGGCGACCGTCATGTGCATCCCCACCTGCTGCCGCAGCGATCGAGTCCCGGGCAGCGTGCGCTGGTGAAATTCTTCGTCGTGGTGGCGCTTTTATTCTTGATGCAGACCCTGGTTGGCGGTGCAACCGGTCATTACCGCGCCGACCCGGCCAGTTTCTACGGATTCCAGCTGGAGCGGATTTTTCCCAGCAACTTGATGCGTACCTGGCATCTGCAGACGGCGATCTTCTGGATTGCTACCGCCTATGTTGCTGCAGCACTGTTTCTCGCGCGTTCGCTACGCATCGAGGAACCGCGCTGGTTTGCCGTTTCAGTGCATGTGTTGTTCGCTGCTTTTGCGCTAGTGATCGGGGGCAGCCTGCTGGGCGAGTGGCTGGGCATTTCGCAGCTGCTCGGCCGCTGGTGGTTCTGGCTCGGTAACCAGGGCTGGGAGTACCTGGAGCTTGGCCGCGTATGGCAATACCTGCTGATTGCAGGCTTGCTGGCGTGGTTTGCGATGCTTTGGATATTGGTGCGGCCGCGCACGCTGGCAGAGCCGGCATTGAAACCGCTCATCCAGATGTTCCTGGTGGCCGCGGTGGCGATCCCGGTTTTCTATATCCCGGCGCTGATGTACGGTGCCAGGACCAACTTCACGGTGGTTGATACATGGCGTTTCTGGATTGTCCACTTGTGGGTGGAAGGTTTCTTCGAATTCTTCGCTACGACGGTGGTAGCGCTTTTGTTCTATCAGCTTGGCCTGACCCGGCGCAATGTCGCGCTACGGGTGATCTATCTCGACGCCATCCTGTTCTTTGTCGGTGGTGTTATCGGCACCGGCCACCATTGGTACTTCAATGGCCAAAGCCACGTCAACATGGCGCTGTCGGCGCTGTTCTCGGTGCTCGAGGTGGTGCCGCTGACCCTGCTTACGCTGGATGCCTGGGATTTTATCCGCACCACCCGCGGCGGCAACTGCGACGTGTGCGGCAAGGCAGTAGCGATACCGCACAAGTGGACATTCTATTTCCTGATGGCGGTAGGCTTCTGGAATTTCGCCGGGGCCGGCATTTTCGGATTTCTGATCAACCTGCCCATTATCAGCTACTACGAAGTCGGCACCATGCTGACGCCGGCCCATAGCCATTCCGCGCTGATGGGCGTCTTCGGCATGCTGGCGATTGCGTTGATGGTGTTCGCGCTGCGCGAGGTAAGCGACGACACGCGCTGGGCAGGCATCGAGAAATACATCAAGGTAGCCTTCTGGGGTACCAACGCCGGCCTGGCGATGATGGTGACGATGAACCTGTTTCCGGGTGGTGTGCTACAGGTCTGGGATGTGGTGCAGAACGG
>JBDTHR010000091.1:0-9562 GCA_039936855.1 Nitrosospira sp.
GTCCGCTCGCATAGGCTTTTCCGATATGGCGCAGTTCCAGCATGATGGACTTTAACCGCCGGCTTGCCGGATGGAGCGGTACGCAGCCATACGCCGTAACGATGTCGATAACGATGGCTGCGCCGCATCCGCATGGCAGGCATGATAGAAGGCAGGAAATGGAAATTGCATGAGGCTGTTCATTGGGAGAAAGCCCTATTGTACTTCGAACTGAAAATCATAAAACCGGCTTTCTCCAGCTACGTTCCGAGCATTCGTCTCGATAATAATCATGGTTGATAGCACAAAATAGCTGACAGGCTCTGGAAGGGACCGAAGGACAGGCAGGATGCGGCAGAACGATTCCCTTTTTGCGCCATCGTTTGGGCATCTGAAAGTCCTGCTGATCGGTGTAAGCAGCACGGAATAGATGCCACCGATACTATCGGTTCGTGCAGCGGTAGAAGCTATTGGGGAACTACAACGCAAATGGGAAGAAGAGATAGTTTCCTATTTTCCAATGCTTCATCATCTTCCAAAGATTATTGACAGGCTGCTAGGGATTCATAATGCCCTGCTATAGGGGCTGAGCTTGCCGTAAAACTCCCATTATTTTCTTTATTTCTGGACTGTGGCATCGGCCTGTGGCGTCGCGACGAATTTCAGGACGTTTCCATTGATGCAATAGCGCTTGTGGCTTGGCGGCGGCCCGTCGTTGAATAGATGGCCGAGATGAATGCCCGAGCTTGCGCTACGCACTTCGATCCGCCTCATGCCATGCGAGTTGTCTTCGTGCAGGGTGACGGCCCCTTCCACGGGATCGAAGAAACTGGGCCACCCTGTTCCACTGTCAAATTTGGTATTGCTGTAGAACAGCGTTGCGCCTGTGACGGGGTCGACAAATCTCCCAGGACGCTTTTCATCCAGATTGGACGCGGTAAAAGGAGGCTCGGTGCCTTGCTTGAAGGCGGTTTTCTGCTGTTCGGGCGACAGTAGCTGAAAGCCCAGCCATTTCCAGAAATTGGATTTCTCGCCGTTATATCCCGTGTAGCGGGCGACTTCCTTGCCGTTCTTGAACAGCACGATGGTGGGTGCCGCGAACAAGGGTTTCTCCAGTGTCCAACCGCTGGGCGGATTTGAGTTCAGCGTCCCGGCAATTGGCACTTCCGCTTGCCAGTGGCTCATGATGTCCTTTTCGAAGCGCTCGCAAAATTCACAATGCTCGGCCTCGAATGCCACCAACTGTCGAGCGAGGTTCAGATCGCCGCTCTTCAGAGGCTGCGCTACGGTGTTGGACGTTGCCGAGGCCGCAGAAGACCCGGAGGTGATAGAGGATGTGTCCGCCTGCGCAACTTTTTTGGCGGAATCGGGGTATTTCACTCCGGTGCCGCCCAAGCCGCAATAGCCATCTGGGTTCTTTTTCAGATAATTCTGGTGGTATTCCTCAGCAGTAATGTAATTCTTCAGCGGCAAGATTTCGGTGGTGATCCTGCCGTAACCCGCAGCATCAAGTGCTTTTTGATAAACTGCCTGGGTTGCAAGTCCCACAGCCTTCTGGTTCGCGTCATGGTAATAGATGACGCTGCGATAATTACTGCCAACATCGTTCCCCTGGCGGTCGCCTTGCGTGGGATTATGGCTCTCCCAGAATTTGGCTAACACTGTTTCCAGCGTTACCTCAACTGGATTGAAAATCACCTTGACCACTTCCGCATGATTGCGCGCTGTAGTTTTACTGGTGCGAAGCGCTCTTTCGTGATTCAGAATGTCCTGGTAACCGGCGCTGGGAAGATCGCCACCCGCATAGCCGCTTTCCACGTCGACAACACCGGGAATTTCTCCCATGCGCTTTTCCACTCCCCAGAAACAACCCATGCCCAGAACGACATACTCCGTCGCCGGGCGTGATGTCATGATTTTCTCCGCTGCAGACGCTCCCATAATAACGCTCAAGCCTGCTGCCATCGCTATGGCTACCTTCATTTCATGTCACCTCTATAAATCCTGATCGTAAAATCTCGATCATATTTTGTAATACTCGGAATACCGTTCCTTCAAAAAATTCTGCTGCTTAACTGGACCAACCAGCATTCAGCGGTTTTTTCGACCGGGAATAACTCAGCCATCGTCATCCGCTTCTTCCGATTTGGCACATTTTTGCCTTCCATGTTTGTTACTGGTAACAAATACTGGTAACAAACATGGCATTACTCGGAACTTGCCTGTTCGTATTGTTGGGGGTTATTAGTCGAGACGCAGAAACATGAATACTTGCAGGTCAATCCATTATTAAAATAATTGTAACCCCGTTAGTGCTTATGGAAACTCCGGCTCCGGATAAGTTCCGTTATTGCCGGCTGGGGCGCAAGCTGAGCTGCCGGTTGAGCGCTCGTCTCAGGATTTACTCAGAGATTCTCCTGGTCGTTCAGGCGCCCCTCCTCCGGTGGCTTCACGGTTCTGAACATCCGAAGCAATAGCAAGTCATAGATAATTTTCAGCCCACCCGCGATAACCAGCGGCCAGCCGAAGGACGATATGCTTAACAGATAACCTGCCAGGAAAGGACCCGCGGCCGATGCCAGGCTGCGCGGAACCGAAGTCATACTCGCGGCCGCCGCGCGTTCCTCCGGGGGCACGATCGCCATGACATATGAGCTTCGCGCCGGCACATCCATTTGCGCAAGACCGCTCCGTATCAGCAATAATGCAATTGCCCAGGCCAGCGTCGGCATGAATGGGATGAGAATCAAAAGTATATTCGCGGGCAAATGCGTAAATACCATCGTATTTATCAATCCAAACCGGTTGGCAATGCGAATCGCAGCAAGATAGGAGAGCGCGGAGAATATACCCGTCCAGAAAAAAATAGTCCCGGCCATCGAAATGGAAAGCTGAAACTTCTGGAACAACCATAACGCCAGCATTGACTGCACCACAAAGCCGCCGCCAAATGCATCCACGCTGAATAACGCAGCGAGAGTAAAGACGATCTTTCTGGATTTCTTTAATGGAGCGGAGCGGGCCTTGTTTGCGGTTCCCGTCTCGGTAGCCCCCGTTTCTTTTGGCAGGGTTGCATAAATTGCGGCGCACAACAATCCTATCATGCCGTACAACACAAACATGGCTTGCAGTGCGTCTCTGGCATCGATCTGGATTGACGCCGCCGCAAAGTCAGGTAATCCGGCAGCGAGCGCCCCAGCGGCTGCCACAAGGGCACCGACCATGCTATATCGCACGAAGACGGCGGTGCGCTGGCGGTCCTCCACAAATCGAGAAAGAACCGCATGCTCAAGCGGTAAAAACAGGCTGACGTCGCCGCTGGAAGGGTTCAGCGTCCCTACGAAAGCGACCAGCAGCAAGGGCCAGAACTCAGTGACAGTCGCAAAGCTGAAGCCGGTTGCGGCCATCAGCGCAGTCGCCGTCAGCAACAACGTCTTATAGGTGAAGCGATAGGCCTGGAAACTAGCCAATAATGTCACGATGCCGGAGCCGATCAGGGTGGCGGTCGTGATGATGCCAACCTGAAACGGGCTCATGCCCAGCTCGATCAGATAGATCGGCAGCAGCAGACTGACGTAGCCATCGCCAAAGGCCCGCAAGCCGCGAACCCATAAAATGCGGGTGAGAATGGGTGAATTCACTTCGAGCTCAAGCGTGAAAGACAGACAAGATATATATCATGAGTACGTTGGATTCATCTCCTTTCGAGAGTTTTTCGGCAGGGAGGCGTTGTCCTGTTTGATGGATGGTTACATAATATTAGCAGTAGGGCGGGCGCCGGTACCCGACTCAATTTGCCAGAAGAACCGGTGCAGCATCGCATATCGGAGCTCAACCTCATGAAATCTGCCAATACGGCCGAAATACGGGAAACGCGCATGCGGAATGCGCTTTGGGGGCTTTTTATCGGCGATGCGCTGGCAATGCCCGCGCATTGGTTTTATAGCCTGAGTAACATCCAGCAATATTTTGATGGGGGTATCAGAAAATATGAGGCCGCGCCTCATCCTCACCCTGAAAGCTTCATGGTCGGGATGACATACACTCCGGATGTTGAAACCGCAAATCGCCTGGGTCGTCCCTATGACATTCTTCACGAACATGCCCGTTTCTATGAAACCAGTTATAGCGAGTCGACTATCCAGTCTTCGGAACAGGAAAGCGAGCACGGTAACCACGTTCCCCGACTGGAAGACCGTTTCCATTACCATCATGGATTGGTGGCTGGAGAGAACACGCTTGCTGCTCACCTGGTTCGCGTGCTCATGCGTTCGGTCATACGCCTGGGCCGCTATGACCCACAAGACTTCCTTGACGGGTTTATAAAGCATCTCACCACACCCGGGAAAAACCGCGATCCCTATACCGAGATCTACATCCGGCGATGGTTCGAGAATTATTCCCGAGGCGTTCCGCCCCATGCCTGTGCGGAACTGCAACGCAACATATGGTCTATCGGTTCGCACGGCGGCGTTTTGCGTCCCATGGTTCTCGCGATGCTGGTCGAGAGCGCTTATCAGGGGCTTGGGTTCGCCATTGAACATCAGTGTCTCACCCACCGTTCCGAAAATGCAGCGAGCGCGCTGGGTATTCTTGTCCCGCTTATGGATTCACTGGTAAACGGTGCCGATCCGGTCGAGGCTATTTCTGCGCACGCCAAGCCGATACGCATGCCCCATATAACCGGCGAGGCGCTTTTCGCGGCTTACCGCAAGCATAATGGGCCCGGCAACATCCCGAAAGATGAGATGTGGCAGCTTCATGTAAGACTTGACGATGCGCCTTATGAAATCGTCCAATTCGCCCGGCAGTACACCGAGCATGAAGTGATACGTAATGTTCTTGCAACCGCGTGTTATCCGGAACACGGTCTTCCGCTGCTCCTGTATCTCATCATGAAACATGATCTTGGGGTGGAGGACTCTCTTTTGGCTAACGCCAACGCCGGCGGGGACAGCGTCCACAGGGGAATGATCATGGGGCTGATCGCCGGTGCGGCCAATGAAGAACTGCCGGAGCACCTGATAAACGGATTGGTTGCTCGCGACGAATTGAAAACGGAGATTGATACATTTGTGGATATCGCGCTGCGGGGAAACGCTGTCTGATCGGTATCCCAGGTGTGCTGTAATTTCATTCGAAACGTGTCTTGGAGTCCTGGATATTGGCGACCTGGGCCATTTCCAGGGAAAATAATTTCATAAGCATAAAAATAAGTTTTGCCGGAAATTCGGATGTGTAAACCTGGTGGGAGAGGAAAACATAATGCGGCATTTGCGGGCGATTAAATATTCATTTAAAGATCGCAGTACACGGTTCGTGGCTTATTGGGTCACCGTTGTGGTGGGGTCGTGTCTAATTGCGATAAATCAGGGAATTCCATTGCTTCTGGGAGAGCCGATGACGATCGGACGGTGGATCTCGGCCTGCATCACTCCGGTGGTTCCGTTTCTGGTCAGCTGCCACGGACAGGGAATGAAGAAGACGGGCTAGCGTTTTCTCCGCGAGAGTAAACCACGATACTTGAGGGCTGATGGTGATGACCTGAAGAAACTTAATCCGGGGTTCGGTGTGAGTCGAGGCAACGCACCAGGACATGCGATCAGTCATGGGTGCTGCAAACTTTGCCATGCATTTCGTTCCGGCGCAACGCGGTACCCTACGTTTATTCTCGGCCATGGCAGGTAGTTTGCTATCTCCAAGTCTATAACCTATAAAGATTGGGGCGGTATTCGTTTATCAATTGCTCACGTCAAGCAATCAGTTCGAAACTCGCGCCAAAAACGGCTTCCATCAACTTTACGCAGTGGAGGACCTTATGAGATTGCTTTTTTTCGGGATGCTGCTCCTCGGGTTCGCGCCGTCCGTTGCGTTGGCTCAAGCTCCGGTACCCGTCGAGACGACGATGGAAAACATGCTTACGGCTATCCAATCCGATTCATTGGCAGCTTTTGTATCCTCCGGGGACCCGGCGTTCAAAGCGGGTATGGCAGAAGAAGTATTCGATAACATAAGCGAATCTCTCGGCTCCCGCCTCAAGCAAGGCTATACCGCGAAATTTCTGACCCAGCTGAATCAGCAGGGTTTCACGGTCTACCTGTGGAAGCTGGAGTTCAAGGATGCTGGTGACGACGTCCTTGTCAGCGCTGCCATAAAGGATGGGAACGTGAGCGGATTCTGGTTGCGGTAGCAATCCACTCGGCCGGTTTTCATGTCACCCATGATTGGAGACGCCTTGCGAAGTGAGGATTGGAGGCCGCTGGTGCTGCCTGTGTTGGAAACTCGTATGGCCCTCATTCGGTCTAATAAACGGAACATAAATTGAGGTGTGCGGGATAAATGATGTATGAAACATGGCGTATGAATCGGGAAATCGGGAGTTGTAGGGCGCATCGGAAAATTCAGGCTCTGAGCACTTATAAATTAACCGCCCAACACGATTTTTAAGGGTAATCTTCAGTAAAATCAATCGGATCCCATGAAAAAAATCCAATCAGTCTGCCTTGTCGTCATGTTGCTGGGCTTGATCCCCGTCAGCTTGGTATGGGCGCGTGGCGGCGGGGGGCACATGGGAGGAGGACATTTTGGAGGCGGAAACGTTGGAGGGGGACACTTTTTTGGGGGAGGACACGGGGGTGCAGGTTTCAGGGGAAGGGGAGGTGGATCCTGGGTGGGGGGCCATTACGGAGGAATACACCGGGGAGGTCATTACCGTGGCTACCGCGGCTATGGTTATCGCGGATATGGATACGGTTTTGGCGGGTATGGTCTGGGCCTGGGGTTAGGCTTGGGCTATGGTCAGGGTTATTACGGTTATGGCTGGGGTCCGCCGTATTATTACCCGCCCTACTATGCATCTCTGCCCGCCACTGCCGTACCCCAGGTGCCGCCAGTGTATATACAGCGGCCGGATACCGCGCCGCCCACGTCGGCGCCCATATTACAATCCAATTACTGGTATTACTGCGAGAACCCGGAGGGTTATTATCCGGAGGTCGAAGCGTGCGCCGGGGGCTGGTTGCAGGTCGCGCCCCGATCGCCTGATAAATAAAAGGAACGCCGCCATGTATAGCATGCTCAGATGGTCCGCTTTACTGTTGTTATTCTCGCTGGGTGCATGCGTGAGCATACCGTCAGGTCCCAGTGTAATGGCTCTGCCAGGTTCGGGTAAAAACTTCGATCAGTTTCGAAATGACGACTTCCACTGTAAACAATATGCCAATGAGCAAGTTAGCGGGGTAACGCCAAATCGAGCCTCTGTTTCCAGCGGGCTAGGGAGCGCGGCCGTTGGCACGGGGCTTGGCGCGGCGGCTGGCGCGGCTTTGGGTGGCGGAACCGGTGCTGCGATTGGCGCTGGTAGCGGCTTGTTGGGCGGGGGGTTGCTGGGAAGCAGTGCCGCCAGAGATTCGGGATATGTTACTCAGCAACGGTATGATATGGGTTATATACAATGCATGTATGCCAAAGGTAATCGCGTCCCGATAGCCGGTCAGATCATGGAAAACGCTCCCATGAGCGGCCCCGGTCAGAGTAGTGCGCCGCCCCGGACGGGTGATATACTCCGTTCTCCGCCTCCACCGCCGCCGGGTAATCCCCCACCTCCACCCCCGCAGTGAGGCGCTCGTGGTATGTTGTTAACAGCAGCAGCTACTCGTAGGATAGAAAATCCTCTGCCAGCGAGTCAGGGCCGTAGCGCCTGATCAGCCCTTCAATCTCCGAAAGCAGGGTGTCGTCTTCATCTTCCTCCAGGACGCCGTCACCAATCAGCCTGGCCGGCAGCCCCGAGACGACGGCTTCTCTTATCGTTTCCAGTGTCGGCGGATTCTCCCGATTCTCGTCGTTCATCACGGCGTCAATCACCCGGGAAAGCGGTTCGCTGGCAGTGTTACGGGAAAAGTCGATAGCGAGCGCATCGCCGCCGAATTCCTCGATCAGTACGTCGAGTTCGTCAAGCAGCGACGCGTCGATATCGACATGATGCAGCCGCTCCGCTTCGCTCAACGAAGTGGACAACAGGCCTGCGATAAAAACGCGCACCGAAGCGAGCGTTGCAGGTTGTTCGGCATCCGGATCGTTGACCTGGCTCTCGATAAGCACCGACAGATCGGCACTGACGTAGATGGCAACATCAATCGAATTTTGAATCATGGCGTTTTCCCCGGTACGGAATGCTCGAATGACAGCACATGAAGATACTTCACTTGCTTGAAAACGTGGAGTTTGGCCAGCATTCACTTTCTCCAGCCACTGTGCCAAGCCTTGGTCGTGCAATGGAAGATGTCACGTTCCTCAGTTTAGGTCGCACGGCAAGAAAGTCAATGGTCGGCCCTGTGCTTTCACACTTGCAGTTGAAGTCGCTGATCTTTTGCGCAGCGAACTCATCCGGAAGTTTAAAAATTAGATGGCGGTATCAAATAACGGTATATGCGATAGGTTTTTTAATCCGATTCCCGGAAAGATTGGCAATTTTTTCGCAGATCGTCGCAATGTCGTCGTTTTGGCTTGGCGACTTCGTCGAGCATATTGGCAGGTTGGCGCGGAGAGCGGTTTTCTTGCGTTTTCACGATCAATTCGGTACGCCGGGAGCCCTACAGCAGGGACAATATAGTCACAACGCGTTTGATTTACACTTGACAAAACCCGCGAGTTCTCCTATAGATATCAGTAGAATATTCGTTCTGAGTCGGGGTATACGGCAAGACAGAGAACTTACCCAAGAAGTATCAGGAGTATCAGGTCTTGCCACCCCAGTTGCCATCGCATTTCGAACGCACACGGATAGTGATTGCCGGTTCAGAGGCGCCGCTGAGCGTGCCAAGGAATAATATTTCCAAGGATAGCAATGTATCAAAATATTCTGGTTCCAGTTGACGGTAGCACAACCTCCCACCTTGCAATACAGGAAGCCGCCCGGCTTGCCAAACACCAAGAGCAAAGCGTGCACGTGAAGTTGGTGCATGTGATGGCCGACATTCATCTTCTGAACGAAAACAGCTATACCAATTACGCCGAGATTAGAGAAATAGAAACGAGCATCGCTAAGAAAATACTGGCACAAGCACAAGAGGTGGCGCGGCAAGCGGGCATGACAGCGAAGGTAAAATTGCTCGAAGCCGGTGGCGAGCGCATCGCCAGTGTAATCGTAGCAGAAGCCAGCCGCTGGCCAGCCGACCTGATCGTTATAGGTACCCATGGTCGCTCCGGCTTCAGCCGTGTACTGTTCGGCAGTGTCGCCGAGGGGGTAGTGCGGACTGCCCCTATACCCGTGCTACTGATTCGCAGCGCATAGATCAAGGTTCGGATAAATGCAAATATCATACTAGCTCATCATGAAGCCATGCCGCCCTGTTTTACTCTGCAGGGCGCACAATATGAATCGCCGAGAGGACATAGTCATGAAATTCCAACTGCAAATCACGACACGCGATGTTCCCCATTCTGAAGCACTGGAAAACCATATCCGGAAAAAAGCGGAAAAGCTCGAGACATTTTATTCGAATATCATTGGATGCCGCGTGGTAATCGAGGTCCCTCACAAGCACAAACATCAAGGCCGCGCGTTCGACGTGCGTCTCGATATTAC
>JBDTHR010000092.1:0-3257 GCA_039936855.1 Nitrosospira sp.
TTCCTTGCGGCACGAGACCGGTTCCAAGGGAAAGGGCGAGCACATTGCCCAACGCATCTGTGCGCCCGCCTTTCAGGGCATCGGCAATAGCGCTCATACTCGGATTATTAGCGTAAGTGCCACCATCAGCGAAATACCCCAAACTGTCGATCTGATACGGGGGGAAATAGGTGGGGGCCGCCGAGGTGGCCAGCGCCGCATCCCTCATCATTACATCGGCGTATGCGTTGCCGGCTGCATTGGAAAAGGTGACCGGCTCCCACGAGCTGCCGTTCCACAAACGCGCAGTATTGACCGCTACGTATTTTTTAGCCTCGCTCAGCCTTTTGCTGCCAAACAGGCCCTTGGCGATAGAGATCAGGCCTGCATTCGTGTACTGACAGGAGAACATGCCAGGCCCCGATACAAACTCTTCGATGCTTTGAGGAGCCGGCCGCTCCTTTTTCTTCTCCTCAAGCATCCATCCATTCGTTTCGAAGATGGTCGACCCTTTGGTTTCATAAATGCTGACGATGTCGTTGATCGGGATATTGTTGGCCAACCCCAAAGCAATCAGTCCTCCTGTTGAGGTACCGGCAAAGCCGTCGGCTTTTGCGACAACACCAAATTGCTTGTCTAGATCTTGTAGCAGCAGAGCGGTCATCAAACCACGAATACCGCCCCCGTCGCAGCAAATTATTTTGAAGGTCATCTCTCTCCCCACCCTTTTTTCATGTTTTTTTGGAATCGGAGTTAAATCAAAGTAATTGGCGCAAACAGTGACATAACGTAATACTTGAATTACTGGTGTCCGGAGCCGCAATCAAAAAATAGCTTTAAACTCGATAATGGGGCGGGTAGAACAGTTTTTCAAGTTTGTTTTTACCCGTATTTTTACCCGTCCCTACGGTGGTTGTGTTGGAACCAACATGGCTAAATAATAGCCATCAATTTTTCATTTTACTTTATCTTCACAGACTCGGCTTCATTCTGATTGGACTCGAAACCTCGATGCGCCGGAGCGGGATATTAGCCATCCGGCGAGGGCACATCAACTTCAGCCAATTAACGATATCGATTCCGAAAGCGAAAGCGGGCGCACGCGACCAGCCGATTACCGCGCACCTTGCCGGGTTTCTTGTTGAGCATGTGGCGGCACTACAACCCGGAACGCCATGGTTATTACCTCGCCTGGGGCGAAAGAGAGACAAACCGTGAATCTTGACAAGCCTTTTCGACGGGGAGTAACTCGAGGGGCCTGAATTCAACTTCAGTTGTGCGACACACGCCACGTCACACAGCGATTACGCATTTGGTTCAGGCAGGGGTTGATTTGCCAACCGTAAAACGCATTTCAGGGCACGAAAATCCTAGTATGGTAGAGCGTTATAGCCACCAAAATGGTGCGCACCGCGAGTCCGCGATGGATAAGCTGGGAGATCGCTACCACAAGTCTAGCTGACGCAGTTACACAGGAATTACACGAAGGGAGATTGATTACGAAGGCTAGCAGTTATAAGTTATTGATTTTATGGCTGCCCGACCAGTGCTCGAACCTGGGACGTGCGGATTAACTGTTAGACTTGCGCGTGATCGGTGCGATATTGGACCTTTGTGTCTAGCCTCGAGTATCGGGTCAAGAATATTCGTGGTCTATCCCCTATTTTTCAAAGATCGTATTCCCAAGTGCAGATTGCTTTTTGCGTAGTTTCGTATAAAATTTTATACACAACATGAAGCCCGAAAAAAAGATTCGGTGGATAGGTTCCGCCTATGACGACCTGCTAGCGTTTCCCGATGACCCACGCCGAACAGCCGGATTTCAGCTATGAAAGGTACAGGCTGGCCTGGAACCGGAAGACTGGCGGGCTTTCGACGAGGCGGGTACTGGCACGCGAGAAATTCGCATTCGGGAAAGCAGCGGCATTTTCCGGGTGATGTATATCGCGAAATTCGAGGAAGCAATATATGTCCTGCATTGCTTCCAAAAGAAAGTGCAGGCAACCAGCAGGCACGACAAAGATATTGCAGAGGCGCGTTATCGCGCCGTAATCAGCATGAGGAGAGACAGGAAATGAAGATCGATACGGAAATCCGGCATGTGACCAAGCATGGGGCGAATCTGTTTCTGGAGCTTGGTTTCCAGGCCGAGGAGGCAGAGAAACTGCAAGAAGCCTCTCGGAAACAGATCAACGGTACACAGTTGCTTAAGGAACAACTGATGCTGGAACTGGCCGAGTGGATTGTGCAGCATCACCTCAAACAGACGGAAGCTGCAAAAATCCTGATGGTGTCGCGGCCCCGAGTTTCCGACGTAATGAACAGGAAAACAGCCAAGTTCACCATTGATACGCTAGTGGAAATGCTGAGCCGGATTGGCAAGCCGGTGCGATTAGCGGTGGATTGATACTAGGCTACACCCACTGGTTTTCGTATATTACTTTGCGTAAGGTCCAAGTAGCAAAAATGGCCGTTTTCTCAAGCTCTTGCTCTGCTTCTTCAGGTTTTTCCAGTAAGGATGAGTCATTCCAAGAATCATCTACCTGCACCCATTTATTACGATATTTGCGCAGAGTGTATAGATCATCTTTCAAAATACTGTCGATTGGAGCAGTGTTGATCAATTTGACCAAACGTTCTGCGTTCGTACTCGAATATTCTGATCTCAGACAGGTTCCACAATCTGATAGAAGAATCTATGGAGCCAAAATCGGTTGATAAGAATCGTTCCGGCCGTCTAGACCACACGTACTCAAACTCGCGGAAGCAGCTAATATTGTCTTTTATGTTGATTCAATCGAGTCTGACCCCATCGATCCCCCTTTGTTGGAATTAACCAATATTAAAGTGGTGTTGGCTTCTGGCTATGCAGCATCGGCCTCGCCAAAGGAGTTGGCGGCACGAATGATTAAATTCCTATAAAAACCGTACCGCATGTCGAAGATAGTCAAATGCTGCGAATGGCAGACTAGTCATCACTTTCAAAACCTCCAGCTGAAATTAGCCCGGACGCCATTATCCAATATGTTATTGAATACCTGGCCGTTATAGTAGATGCCAAGCGTCGCATCTTTGGTGAAATTGGTATCTACTCCTCCCGCCATTACCATGGCATCCCCGGCAATTGGCACGCCCGCAATAACGAAGGAAGAACCCGTATCAAAAGCGAAAGTCGAGAGAGGTGTCAAATTACCGAGTGCATGCCGCCATCCCAGCGTTCCCCTCATCGTGGTAAGAAAACGATCGTAGACGAAAAATGTCTTTAAGGCATTCAAGCC
>JBDTHR010000093.1:0-2842 GCA_039936855.1 Nitrosospira sp.
GAAGCCGCCAAAGGTATACTGGTATTCGCGACGGCCTTTGCAATTTTCAAATTCATCCATGTCGATGTGCAGGAGGCTGCCGAGCAGCTGGTCCGCCATTTCCACCTCAACCCCGCCAGCCATTATCCTCGCATTTTTCTTAAGATTGCTTCCCATCTTGATGATACCCGCCTGCTTGCATTGGGCTGCGGGGCGCTGGCGTATGCGGTGGTGAGATGGGTTGAAGCGTATGGGCTGTGGTATGGCAGGCGATGGGCCTGAATATTTGGCCTGATAAGCGCGGGGCTATATATTCCAATCGAGATTTTCGAATTGTCCAAGCGGGTTAACTGGGCAGAGGCCGTTCTTTTCCTCGCCAACGTCCTGATCCTTGGTATTCTATTGTTGGGTCGACCCCGCTAGTATTGCATGGGTTTGAGAAATTCTGAACAAGTTGCTGCTTGTGTCAGCAAGACGATCCGTGCAAGCAAGACCGGGTTAACTAAGTAGGTCAGGTGTTTTATAATAGCTGCACAAGTTACGCTTATGCACGAGTTGGACCATAAAATGGTCGGCATTGGTCCCAGTACCGTATATTGATTGATCGCTTGAATTGGCGCCATGCGGTAGCACGGGTTGATATACAGTGGTCACCCTCTTAATCTGATATTGCCTCCGGGACCTCGATGTGAAAGCTTCTTTACGTTTAATGCCCGCCAGACCCTATGTTGCCCCGGCATGGCTGCGCGGAGGGAATGCGCAAACGATTTATCCCTATCTGCTTTCACGTCCTTCGATCGCTTACCGGCGCGAGCGTTGTGAACTGGACGATGGCGATTTCATCGATATCGACTGGCTGGACAATCGTCCCGATTCGCCCTTGATTGTTATATTTCACGGGCTTGAGGGAGGCTCATGCAGTCATTATGTCCTCAGTATCATAAAAACGCTGCGGGGACTGGGCTGGCGCGCAGCAGTGGTGCACTTTCGCGGTTGTTCCGGAACACCCAACCGGTTGCCGCGCGCATATCACGCCGGCGATTCCACCGAGATTGACTGGGTGCTGCACTGGATACGCGAGCGAAACAAGTTCCAGAACTCCCATGCGCCTGTTTTTGCGGTTGGGGTATCGCTGGGAGGCAATGCCCTGCTGAAATGGCTGGGTGAACAGAGCAAACAAGCCTGTCAATTACTCGATGGTGTGGTAACGGTTTCCGTGCCGCTTGATTTGGCTGCCGCTGGCAGGACGCTGGCTTCGGGCTTCAATCTGCTTTATACCCGTCATTTTCTCGATACGCTGAAGCGCAAAGCGATGTATAAGCTGGAGCGTTATCCGGGCCTGTTCGACTCGGCCGAGTTGGCTGCATGCACCACACTATATGAGTTCGACAATATCGTGACTGCGCCATTGCATGGCTTCCGCGACGCCGAAGATTACTGGAACCTGTCCAGCAGCAAGCCGTGGCTCAAGCACATCATCGTGCCGACACTGGTGATAAATGCGCTTAACGACCCGTTTATGCCGGCTTCTGCGCTGCCCCGACCGGAAGACGCTTCATCCGCAGTCGTTCTGGAGTTTCCCGAAGAGGGAGGGCATGCGGGATTCCTGGATTCGCCGTTTCCCGGCAGGCTGACGTGGCTGCCGGAAAGAATTATAAGTTTTTTCAGGGAACAGGAGACTGAGCTGCGCCACGATTCGCAATCGAGCCTGTCCGAACTCCGGGCTTCTTAGCGGCTCGGTACAAAAACGCAACGCAACTTTACTTCAATCAACATCTTCCCTGCCTTACCGGTTACAGTTGTTTCCCGATGAGGTAATTCTTCCGTTTGACGGATGGATGACGATGATTGCCACGCTATCCTGATAATCCCCTGATTCACGAATTCATGCTTCAGCAACCTGCTATCAATTCCGCATATCGAGCACATCCTTGAGCAACATTTCTACTTCTCCATCTTTCGTTCATTTGCGTTTGCACAGCGAGTTTTCCGTGGTGGACGGTATCGTGCGAATCGACGAGGCAGTGGCACAAGCAGTAGCAGACAATATGCCGGCGCTGGCATTGACCGATCTTTCCAATCTGTTCGGTCTGGTCAAGTTCTACCAGGAGGCGCGCAAGAAGGGTATAAAACCGATTATCGGTTGCGACGTCTGGATCACTAATGAAGCCGATCGGGATAAATCGGGGCGCATCCTGCTCTTGTGTCAGTCGTATCAGGGGTATCTGCTGTTGTGCCGCCTTCTCTCGCGCGCCTACCGCGAAAATCAGCACCGTGGCCGCGCAGAAATCAGGAAATCCTGGCTTGAACCAACCGATGCGGGGAGTGGCGCCGAGGGACTGATCGCATTGTCGGGCGCGGGCTCGGGCGAAATCGGCCTGATGCTGATGCAGAACGATCCCGATCAGGCGGAGCAACTGGCACGGGAATGGGCTGGCCTTTTTCCCGGCCGTTTTTATATCGAAGTGCAGCGGGCAGGTCACCCCAATGCAGAGGCTCTGGTGCAACGGTCACTCATGCTGGCGTCCGCCCTGCGTTTGCCGGTGGTGGCGACCCACCCGGTCCAGTTCCTGAACCCGGAAGACTATCGGGCGCATGAGGCGCGGGTGTGTATCGCAGAAGGCTATGTGCTTGGCGATCGCCGGCGCCCAAAGAATTGCACTGAAGAACAATATTTCAAGACCCAGGCTGAAATGGCCGAATTGTTCGCCGACATCCCATCGGCACTCGCCAACACGGTGACGCTAGCCCAGCGTTGCAACCTCACACTGGAATTGGGCGTCAATCGCCTGCCGTTGTTTCCCACCCCCGATAACGAAAGCCTGGAGCTGTATCTGCGCACACAGGCAGCGGCAGGCCTGGA
>JBDTHR010000094.1:0-5761 GCA_039936855.1 Nitrosospira sp.
GTTTAAGGTGCTTTTCCCGTTTTCTGAAATCTCCCAACATCATGGACTGCTCAAATGCGGCCTTTCAATTCCATACCCCTGCGCGAAGTCGACGCCCATCCTTCGTAGTGCCTCAAGGATCGAATCGTTCTCTACCGACTCGGCAATCGTCTCTATATGCATGACATGTCCTATGTTGTTTATCGCCTTGACCATGGCATGGTCGATCGGATCTTCGGTCATGTCTTTCACGAATCCACCATCAATTTTCAAATAATCAACCGGCAAGTGCTTGAGATAAGTAAAGGAGGACATCCCGCTTCCAAAATCGTCGAGAGAAAAACGGCACCCCAGCGCTTTTAATTTACGAATCAACACAGCGGCTTGCGTCAAGTTTGCAATAGCCGCAGTTTCCGTAATTTCGAAACAAATTCCGCCGGGTGGAATCTGATATAGATTGAATTGCTCCACTATATAATCATATAAAAGCTCGTCGCAGATGGATACGCCGGAGAGATTAATAAAACATATGCTGGCCGCAGTGCCGGACGGATGCCGTTTCGCATATTGTGCGAAGGCAGTAGCAATTACCCACCTGTCGAGTTGATGCATGACGCCGTAGCGTTCGGCAGCCGGGATAAATGCCATGGGTGGCACCAACATCCCGTCTTCGTCCGTCATGCGCAACAGCATTTCATAGTGACTACCGTGTCCGGAACTGTCCGAGAGCCGTAGTATTTTTTGTGAGTGCAGCACAAACCGTTGTTCTTCCAGTGCTTTGTGAATGCGCCCTACCCACCCCATTTCGCCTCGACGTTTCTCGATGCCTTCATCTTCGGAAGTATAGAGCTGGATCCTGTTGCGTCCCTTGTCCTTGGCAAGAAAGCAGGCCGAATCAGCCATGCGTAGAATATCTGTAATAGTTTCCTCGCCGTCACTGAATGTAACCAGCCCGATACTGACACCAAGCCGGAATATCCTGTCTTCCCAGATAAAACGAAAATCCCGCACTGTCTGCCTAAACTGGTCAGCCAAAATCAGTGCAGGTTTCGTGGGGCAACTCTCCAGTAATATGCCGAATTCGTCTCCTCCAAGGCGCGCCAGGGTGTCGCTCCTGCGGAGCTTGGTTTGCAGTACGCCGCTGAGTTGTTTCAACAGTTCGTCGCCGGCGATGTGGCCGCAAGTATCATTTACGATCTTGAATTGATCGAGGTCAAGATAGAGTAACGTGTGCTCCGTGCTATCCTGTTTACCAATCCGCAGTGCATGCTTCAGGCGTCGCTCAAATTCATGCCTGTTAATCAGGCCGGTTAAGGCATCGTGGGTTGCCTGATATTTCATCTGCGTTGCCATTTTCTGTGAATGGGTAACATCGTGGAACACAAGCACAGCGCCGATAATTTTCCCGTGTTGATCGCGTATGGGGGCAACAGACTTTTGAATGGGCAAAGTTTTGCCGTTTCGCTGGATTAGAAACGTATGCACATGGAGGCCGGTTTCCTTATCGCGAAGAACGCGTTCAACCGGGTTATGAGTGGGTTCGTTGGTTTGTGCGTTGACCATTTGACAAACGTCGGGCAGCGGGAAACCGTTCGCTTCTTCAGATGTCCAGCCAATCATGGTTTCTGCAACAGGATTCAGATAAGTCACTTTCCCAGCCACATCAGTCGTGATCACGGCATCACCGATGCAGCTGAGCGTTACGCGCAGGCGCTCCTTCTCTTCGTGGAGTGCTTTTTCGGCAATCTCGCGCTCTGCAAGATCGAGCCGCAGCTGGGTTTGTATCTCCTTGACCCGCTTACGTTCAGTGACATCGCGAATGGCGCTGAATACTAGAGTGCCCTCTTCGGTTTCAAGGGGACTAAGACTGATTTCAACAGGAAACTCAGTGCCATCCTGGCGCAATCCATACAGTTCCAGCCCAATCCCCATTGGCCGTGTTCGCGGTGCACTAGCGAAATTTTTGCGATAAGCTGGATGTTTATCCCTGTAACGGATGGGAATTAGCATCTCGATCTTGTTGCCCAGAAGCTGTTCGCGCGGATAGCCAAAAAGCTTTTCCGTTTGCGAGTTGACCAACATGATCTCACCTTTATTATTGACGATCACGATCGCATCCGGTGCAGCCTCCAACAGGCTGCGGAATTTCCGTTCTGATTTTTTGCGTTCGCTGATATCGCGAATCGCACTCATGCTAAAAATATCTTCTTCCGTTTCGATGGGACTCAGGCTGATTTCCACCGGAAACTCAGTGCCATCCTTGCGCAAACCGTATAGCTCCAGTCCGGCACTCATGGTGCGGGCGCGCGGCTGGGTAAAGTAATTAGTGCGATGTCCAACATGGAGGCTACGGTAGCGTTGCGGTAATAGCGTTTCTATCATCCGGCCTCTTAATTCCTGCTTTTGATAACCGAACAGCTTTTCGGCCTGCGTATTGACCAGCACGATGCGTCCTGTCGAGTTAACCATCACTATTCCGTCGGGGGTCGAATTGAGCAGGTTGCCGAATTTGGTCCAAATCAGCTTGGCATCACGCAATGCTTTCAGGTGGGTTATGTCTTTGCTGCTGATTAATACATATCTATCCTGTTGCTGTTCGGAGGACAGGACCTTGAACGAAAGATTTACATGGATCGGAGCACCGTCTTTATTTCGACACAATGCTTCACGTACGGAAACCTCAGTTTGCAAAAGATCCTTGATCTCATCTTGCATTCTCCACTGACAATCGGGAGTACTAATAAGCTCTTCAAGCGAATGCTGCATGGCCTCCGCACCGGTATAGCCGAATATCGATTCCGCGCCGTTGTTCCAGTAAACAACAATGCCGCCGAGTGTCGTAACTGCAATTCCGTCGGGCATTTCATCAAGAACAAGCTTGCCAAAATCTGTTGTCATCACCATTGCTCGCAATAAAATTCGTTCATTCTGAAATTGGGCGTGTCAAGGCCATTAATCGGTAAAGCTCCCAGAAAAATGCTGGTCCAAAAGATCAGGTCAATACCGCAAAGCTGATATGGCAGCAGGGCTTCTTGCAGCATATGTTGCAAACGCTGGCGCACATTCCCTGGTGTAGGGGTATGAGAGCTAGTCTTGCCGACGATTTCTGTGGTCTTTAGGCGAGGACCCGTTCCACAACAAGGCGCGCCTGGGAATTGATTTGTTTTCTTGCTACAAAGAAATTTCCATATTGCGAGCTCAACTGGCTGTCAGTACGTCAGCAATGATTATGGAAGGAGTTATGAGACTATAAAATGCCACTATTAGATAGCTGTAGAATCTTACAGTGGAAAAGCAGATGCAAACCAAGCTGCCGCGATGCAGTGGGTCGCGCAGCATGCGCGCGCCCATGAACGGGCGTTCCAGATGCATCTCGCCAATGCGGCGCATGAGCGCCAGATCTGCGGCACTGACAGGTTTGGGCAGATAATACACGCGCGCCTCGGCTGATGCCGGCCAACTGGGCCTGACGGCTGATTGAAAATGTGTGGCGGTGGTCCATCATCGCTTTGCGCTCAGCAATCCCACTTTGGTGGGCGCACCTTCTAAAAAATCATTCTCCAGCATCAGTTGCCCGATCCTGACGTGCAACACTTTCAAATCAACCGGTGCCTCCGCCGCAGCGCTTTCTCCGCCAAACACGTCAACAGCCCGTTCGCTCCGCTGCCGTTTCCACTCGGTAATCTGGTTGGGATGAACCTCAAATCGCTGCGCCAGTTCGGCCAGTGTCTTGTCACCCGCCAGCGCTGCCAATAGAACTTTGGCTTTGAACACAGCTGAGTGTGTTTCATCCCGCTCTTTTTGCCACTTTCTACTCCATATCTAAAATCTGATGCGCTTGACCTTCATGGGCGTCATGAATAAGCTGACCAGCTTGCCGGTCGAGGAGTCCGCGCTTACGAAATACATCAGGCACAGACCACTTCGATAAGCTTCGCGCCCGGAAATGCCTTCATAATCGTTCAGAAAATCGCCGGAGTGCGGCAGAAAGGCGATATCAGACCGATTCAACCCGACGTTACTCAAGGCGATGAGCTTAGAAAGCTTCAATGAACACTTGGGGCAGGGGCGCTTCAATGCACAGTGGCTATTGTCTTTAGGAGATGCCAGGCGCAAAATTGATAAAGTGGCGACTTCATGTATTGAGGCGCGTCTCACTCTGATTGCATGGGCTGCGCTGGCGTAATTCTCCGGCTGGGTAAGGGAATTGCGGATCATCCCGCATACCTGTGAGTCGAATTTTCCACTTCTGTCCGGCTGTGGTTCCAGGGTTAGTCAGACGTGTCGCCAGCATGTTGCTACCGGTACTAAAAATGGATCAAGGCAATGACTATCTGACAGAAAAGGGATGATGCAGTATTATTAATTTGCTGTCAGATTATTACGCTCTTAAACATCGATGGGATGACGTGCCATGGCAAATGAAGAACATTTTTCCGTATGCGAAGCTGAAACCGTGAAGATGCTGACGATCGAGCCCGGAGCCGATCCATCGACACCAGAGATGCGACGCGCAGCCATTGAGACGTTGGAAGGGGGCGGCGTCATCTATCTGCCCCGAAGCGGTTTCGAGCTTACCGAGCAAGAGCGAGAGCTGATCTCTGACACGGCAAAGATCCTGACCCGGGAGCCCGACGTTCAAGACGGTCGACCCACGATCATCTTCGATCCGGCGCGCGGCCATATCAAGAAATATCATTACGCGCGCGTGCGCGGCAAGATGATGCGAGCCCAGGTCAGAGATACGGCGCGTCCTGATCTCGAGGCGGCCATGGCGCGCTACGGCAAGTGGACCGAGAGTGTGATCGGCCAGTTGTTCCCCAGCTACCAGGGAACCCTGGACCGCAAACGAGTCACCTATCGACCTTTTCAGCGCAGCAACATCCAGGCCCTGCACATCGACTCGAGCTACGGGTATCCCACGCAGGGGCGCGGCATGTTGCGCATTTTCTCCAATATCCATCCGACCACTCGACCGCGCATCTGGCAACTCGGCGAACCGTTTGAACCCTTTGTGCGCCGCTTCCTGCCTTCCGTGCGCCTCAAACAGCCAGGCTTGATTTCTTCTATTCTGGCCCGCCTCGGTATCGTCGATGGAACCAAGACCAAATACGACCAGTACATTGCGGCGCTTCGCGCCCTCGGCATGGGTGACAAGGAATACCAGCAGACAGCACCGCACAAGTTCATCGAATTCCCGCCCGGCTCGAGTTGGATCGCGATCACCGACCTGGTGCTGCACGGCGCAGTGTCTGGGCAGCACAGCTTCGATCAGACGTTTTACCTGCCGGTGGAGGCGATGAACGATCCGTCGCGTTCATCACTTCGCATTCTGGAGAGGCTGACCGGCGAGGCTTTGGTTTAAACGAGCGATAACCGCAGGACTCGTCAGGACGGCCCTGCCGGCCTGACGAGAAGATTCCCGAGTTCCCAAGCCATCATGACTAATCTCCATGGCTGCGTACTGCTCTGCTTTTCCTCGGGCAGGCTGGCGAAAAGATTGGCAATCCTCAGCCTGAATATCTACCCTTTACTCAAGCACCAAATGCTTGCGGCAGGATATCGTATTTAGGATACTGATATATAACAAATATATTGAAACTATAATTTTGGATAGCCATGACGAAGATTGTAAGTGGCTGGGGCTTTGACAGAATCACGCGGGAATTGAGCGGTGCGATGTGGACGTTTTCCCGCTTGCCTGACGATAGCTCGGCAGCAACTTTTGTCCACCGATGCTTCCAGCACGAGATTTGGCACGAGATCAGGCTCCGCGAACGTA
>JBDTHR010000095.1:0-5855 GCA_039936855.1 Nitrosospira sp.
CCAGCATCAACGTAGCTAAAGCGAACCTGCAGCAGGCGCAGGCGGAACTGGTCGATGCCCGGGCAGCGTTCAAGCGGAATAGGAAGCTGCTCGACAAAGGTTTCATTTCGCCGTTCGCCTATGACACGGTCACGGCACGCTATCACAAGGCTCAGGCTGCTCTTCGGGGTTTCGGCGCCGAGGTCGCTGTAGCCGAGGCAAATCACCGCGCAGCCCGGATAGCGGTGGAACAAACGCTGATTCGTGCGCCGTTCGATGGAGTGGTACTGACGAAAAGCGCGAATATCGGAGACGTCGTCACGCCCTTCTCTTCCGCGCTTGATGCCAAAGGTGCAGTAGTGACGATGGCGGACATGGATACGCTCGAAGTCGAAGCCGATGTATCCGAATCCAATTTGCCAAAAGTAAAACTGGGTCAACCTTGCGAAATTCAGCTGGATGCACTTCCCGATCTGCGTTTACGTGGCGTGGTACAGCGCATTGTGCCAACGGTGGATCGTGCAAAAGCGACCGTATTGGTAAAAATACGATTTGTCGACCATGATTCCCGGATACTGCCGGAAATGAGCGCCAAGGTCGCCTTCCTGGAAAAAAAGATGGCTGCTGATCAACGCACTGCGCGCGTTGCCGTATTGGCTAGTGCGATTACACAGAGAAATGGCAAAACCATCTTATTCCTTTTAAAAGATGGAAGGGCGGCTGAAATGCCCATCGAAACCGGGGAAAAAATTGGCGATATGGTTGAAGTCCTGAGAGGCGCGAAGGTTGGTGACAAGGTAATACTAAGACCGGGAGATGGACTCGACAACGGCGATAAGGTCAAAGTGGCGAGCAAATAAAAGACAGGATTTGCATGGAAAACGCTTCCAAATCGATTGTCGAGATCAGGCAGCTCACCAAATCTTACCGCCGTGGCGGACAAGTGGTGCCTGTACTTACCAACATCTCTTTCGACATCATGCCGGGCGATTTCATCGCATTGATGGGCCCTTCCGGCTCCGGAAAAAGTACGTTGCTAAACCTCATCGCAGGTATCGACAAGCCCGACGGCGGTTCGTTGAAAGTTAACGGAATTGATATCGCCGCGCTTCCCGAGGCGGAACTGGCTGACTGGCGAGCGGCCAATGTCGGGTTCATTTTCCAGTTCTATAACCTCATGCCCGTACTGACCGCATTTGAGAACGTTGAACTGCCATTGTTATTGACAACACTTTCCCGCGACCAAAGACAGGAACGCGTCGAACTTGCGTTGTCGATGGTGGGTCTGACTGACCGTATGACGCACTACCCTTCGGAGTTGTCCGGCGGTCAGCAGCAACGCGTGGCGATTGCACGCGCTTTTATTACCGATCCGCTCATCCTGGTGGCGGACGAACCCACGGGGGATCTCGATCGGGCATCGGCCGACGATATACTAGCCATGCTGGTGCGCCTGAACAGCGAGATGGGCAAAACGATCATTATGGTGACGCATGACCCGCATGCGGCAAAATCTGCTCATTCGATTCGTCATCTCGAAAAAGGCGAGCTGGATGTAATGCCCCAGCGATAGGCAGTGGCAAGGCGCGCTTTCTTTTATTTTTTCCAACGTTTCCTCGGGGATGCGCTATGGTGCAATTGCTGTCCAAATGCATTTCCTGAAGCTTATCTCAAGAAATTCGCTTCGCCATAAACTGCGCACCGGGCTGACAGTGCTGGGTCTGGTGGTGGCAATACTCGCTTTCGGATTGCTGCGGACAGTGGTTGACGCCTGGTATGCGGGAGCGGAAAATGCTTCCTCCACTCGCCTGGTGACGCGCAGTTCGATTTCGCTCGTGTTTCCGCTACCCATCAACTACCAGGAGCGGATCCGCAAAATTCCGGGCGTATCGGCGATCAGTCATGCGAACTGGTTTGGCGGCGTCTATATTACCGAGAAAAATTTTTTCCCTCAGTTTGCGGTAGATGAAAAAACCTATTTCGATCTTTATCCGGAATACCTCATCCCGCCGTCGGAAATGAAAGCATTCCGCACCGACCGCAAGGGCTGTGTGATCGGCCGCAAGCTGGCGGAGACGTATGGCTTCAAGGTTGGCGATACAATCCCCCTCAGGGGCACGATTTACCCCGGCGCGTGGGCTTTCACGGTGCGCGCCATTTATGACGGTGCCGAAGCGGGAACGGACACTTCACAGCTTTTCTTTCACTGGAGTTACCTCAACGAAACGTTGAGAAAGGCCGTAGCCCGCAGATCGGATTATGTGGGTGTATACGTTATCCAGATATCGGATGCCGACAGGGCTGCGGAAATATCGACCGAGATCGACGCATTGTTTGGAAACTCTCTTGCAGAAACCCTTACGGAAACCGAGAAGGCGTTTCAACTGGGTTTTGTCGCGATGACAGAAGCCATCGTGGTGGCAATACGCATCGTTTCGTTCGTGGTGATCTTCATTATCCTTGCGGTAATGGCGAACACCATGGCAATGACTGCGCGCGAACGTATCAGCGAGTATGCCACGCTCAAAGCGCTGGGTTTTGGACCGCGCTTCCTTGCCGGATTAATTTATGGCGAATCCCTGTCCATTGCACTCGCGGGCGCCGTAATCGGGATTCTGCTTACTTTTCCAGTCGCCCATGCATTCAGCAAGCAGGTGGGCACGCTATTTCCGGTATTCGGCGTCTCGCTGGAAACGGTCTTCATGCAGGTTTCCGCTGCGATCGCGGTCGGATTTATTGCAGCAGTGATGCCCGCGTTGCGCGCGTCGCAAGTGTCTATTGTGGAAGGACTTCGTCACATCGGATAACTTATTCAAATTGACTATGTCGGTCCCCCTTTCATACACATGGCGCAATCTCGCCGCACGCAAATTGACTACGCTGCTCACGGCCTGCGGAATGGCCCTCGTGGTTTTCGTATTCGCAACCGTGTTGATGCTGGAGGAGGGTCTCAGAAAAACCATGATAGAAACAGGCTCTCACGATAATGTAATCGTTACGCGTCGTTCGGCCGGCACGGAGGTGCAAAGTCTCGTTGAGCGCGACCAGGCCGCCATTGTTGAAAACCAGCCGGAAGTCGCTTACGGCATAGACGGTGCGCGCCTTGCATCGAAGGAAACCATCGTATTGATCTCTCTTGCCAAACGCGACTCCAATAAAGCCTCAAACGTATTGATACGCGGCGTCGGACAAAAGGGGATCGAACTCCGGCCCCAGGTGGAAATCACGACGGGGCGGATGCTTCGTCCCGGCTCAACGGAAATTATTGCGGGCAAGAATATTGCCGAGCGTTATAAAGGCGCAGGCGTGGGTGAAACGTTGCGCTTCGCGCAACGGGAATGGACCGTGGTCGGCATTATGGATGCAGGTAAAAGCGGTTTCGATTCGGAGATCTGGGGAGACGTGGACCAGTTGATGCAGGCATTTCGCAGACCGGTCTATTCCTCAGTGATACTGAAGCTGAACGATGCGGCAGCGTTTCCTCAACTCAAGTCCCGCATTGAAGATGATCCCCGCCTTACTCTGGAAGCCAAGCGGGAAAGTGTTTTCTATGCCGAACAATCGCAAGTGCTGGCTAACTTCATTCGCTACCTGGGAATGATGTTGTCGATCATTTTTTCCGCAGGCGCGATCATTGGTGCAATGATCACCATGTACGCCTCGGTCGCCAATCGCGCCACAGAAATCGGTACCCTGCGCGCATTGGGTTTTCGTCGCGAAAACATTCTCTCCGCATTTCTCGTGGAAGCATTGTTGCTCGGCGCGGCGGGCGGCGTCATCGGCTTGACGATGGCGTCTTTCATGCAATTCTTCACCATTTCCACCATGAACTGGCAGTCCTTCTCCGAACTGGCGTTCAGCTTTATCCTGAATCTGGAGATTATCCTTAAATCGTTCGCGTTTGCCCTGATCATGGGTGTGGTCGGCGGCTTTCTCCCGGCCGCACGAGCCGCGCGCATGAATATTGTGGACTCGCTGCGGGCTGTGTAATAGCTGAATGAAGCGACGTTACCTCGCTTCATTTTTTATAATCCGTATTCTGCGATAAAGATACCCTTCTGACCCGTTCCCGCAAGGGCGAAAAATCTTCTGGTCAGGGCCCGCAATCCCGGAAATTATTTTTGAAGCACTTCTATGGTGCCCATGTGGAAACCTGGCTTTCCTGCGCGCCGTTCTTCAAAGTAACGCCTCAGGGGTTCGCTAATGACACGGAAAGCCAGCGTATCCCAAGGAATTTCTGTTTCATGGAAAAGCTTGACCTCCAGGCTTTCAATCCCCGGTTTGAAGTCGAGATCCAGCATCCGTGCGCGGAACAACACATGCACCTGGTTGATATGAGGCAAATTGTAGATGGAATAAAGTTCTCCCATTTCCACTCGGGCGTTGGCTTCTTCCAAGGTTTCACGTTCAGCGCCCTGGACCAGGGTCTCGGCATTTTCCATGAACCCCCCCGGCAACGTCCATAACCCGTGGCGGGGCTCGATGGCTCGGCGGCACAGCAATATCCTGTCTTCCCATTCAGGTATACTGCCCACCACGATCTTGGGGTTCTGGTAATGAATAATATTGCACGAGGAACAAATGTAACGCGGCAGCGTATCGCCTTCAGGGATTCGCAATTCCACCAAAGTGCCGCAATCACTGCAATATTTCATCGGGATTGATTGAATAGTTGCTATTTAATTCGACTGCTTATTCTGCATTTACGAGATACATTTTGCGACCAAACACTTGATAGCGCAATTCCCGAATTCAGTCTTCGACATGTTTGAAAGTCCAATAGGAGTTGAGAAAGTAATTTATCAGGGTGGCGGGTATAATTCCGATGAATTGGTGAACCTGGGGCTGAACGTCCGGAAAGAATAAAGAAAGTGCAACGAAGGTACCATAGCTAAAAATTAGCGAAAGGAGGGATATCGCGTTGTACTTAAGACCTTTTATTCGGGTTCTATCCTTGGTGTTGCGCCAGCGGAATGTCCAATAATTGTTGAGAATGAAGTTGGATAGTATCGATAGCTCTATAGAAATAGGCGACGCAACAAACTTGTTCAAGCCTAGAAAAAGTAGCAAGGTAAAAAATCCCAGGTTGACGACCACACCTGTGGCACCTACAACCAGAAACTTGATAAAGGTTTTTGAACTCTCAAAACGTATCCACCACGCATTGGCGATGAATTCGACGATATCTCGCAACCCCAGTTTTGAATCGCCATAAGAGCGGTCAATAAAATCGACCGGGACTTCCACAATCCTTACTTTTTGGACTGTTACCGCGTGAAGCAAGGCAACCTGGAATGCATAGCCTTGCACCCCGAGCTTGGCAAAATCGATGCGGCGCAAGACGGATGTGCGGATTGCCCGAAAGCCGGCAGTGCAATCACGCACCGAATATATCCCCGCCAAATAGCGTGCGACGATGTTTCCGAATCGAGAATTCAGACGACGGTATAGTCCCCATTCTACTGGAATGCTTCCGCCTGGCACGTAGCGGCTGCCGATGACAAAATCAGCCCCGCCATCGATTTCAGCCATCAGTCGCGGCACATCCTCCGGCTTATGTGAGAAGTCGGCATCCATCTCAAACACGACTTCCGCGTTTAATTCGTCCATCGCATGCAACATTCCGCGGATGTAGGCGACCCCCAAGCCTTTTTTCTCCCCCATAAGCAGATGCAGGTTGGAATGGCCGGCCTGTAATTCACGAACAAAGTCCGCAGTTCGGTCCGGTGAATTGTCATCCACCACGAGAACATGCATGTCGTGGGTCAGCGTCTCAAACTGATACTGTAGCGCCTCGATCAGAGGGCCTATATTTTCCCGTTCGTTGTATGTTGGGACAATGATGACAGTCTTCAATGAGTCAACTCTCCTAGGCA
>JBDTHR010000096.1:0-2979 GCA_039936855.1 Nitrosospira sp.
AGCGGGGTACGGAAACAGGGGCGGCAGCAAGCGGTCAAGGCGAGGCGCCGACGCCTGAGCACTCGGAAAAACTCACGCGCATGTTGACAGCACACCGCACCGCAGCAATTCAGGCAGAACTGGCAAACCGGCCGGGCGTGGCGCTGGTAGCACTCGTGCACCGCATGACACTATCGGTATTCTCTAAAGGGTATGTGTCGAACCGGTTGGTGCAGGTCAACATCGAGCGCGCCTATCTCAAGCCGGACGCGGAGAACATCGAGCAGAGCCGCGCAGCTATTGCGATTGAGGACAAGCACCGGGTATGGCAGGCGCGCATCGAAGCGGCAGGACAGGGCAGCAAGGACCTGTTTCAGTGGCTATTGGGGCAGCCGCAGCAAGACCTTCTGGATTTACTGGCATTCTGTACGGCAGTTTCAGTCAATACCGTTGCCAGCCGTGAAAACGCGCCGTCGAATGACGTGGAAGCACTCATGAATGCCCTGGATATCGACATGGCCGATTGGTGGGAACCGACGCCGGAGAATTATCTTTCGCACGTATCGAAAGACCGGTTGCTTAAAGTGGTGGGGGATGCGGCTTCCCCTCAAGTGGCGCAGACGCTAACGAAAATGAACAGGGCTGAACTGGTCGAAGCGGCGAATGCGAAGTTGTCGGGTTTACGCTGGTTGCCGGATAATTTCAAGGCGATTTCAAAGCCCGATTGAGAAAAGCAACTGTCCCTCATACCGGTAGTGCCAGGAATTTTGCGTGTAAAGACCGGGCTAAGAATCAATAAATCAATTTAATACATTAATGAAACGCCCGCCGAACAGGATGGCGAACGGATTGGCGGCCTGTTTCCAGGTCACAGGCGGCATCTTCCATTTTTTCTCGATATTGCGCGAGACCAGGGACAAGAGTTTGGCATACCGCGCTGTCACTGGGGAAACGGCCATAATTCTTGACGATTTTGCGTAACTGGATGTGCAGGCTTTCGATGGCTTTGGTGGTTTAAACAATTTTGCGCACCCCCAGCCGATACGCAAAGAACGGGATTACCTGTTCCCATTGCCACATCGCCACCACTGTCGGAAATTTCTGCCTCCATTGACCCCTTGCACGCCAACAATAACCTGGTGAAAGATGCCTCCTCCTCCGTGCTTCAGAAGTGGAAAAAATCTCCTCCATTAAAGTTGGTGCGCTTCAACCTCCTCAAGATCAACCCAGAATTCGCTTCCTTCACCCTCAATGCTCTCAACGCCGATCGAACCACCCATCATTTCGACAAGTTCCCTGGTTACCGCCAAGCCTATACCGGTTCCTTCTCTGCTTCCCGTTTCCTGACCAAGCCGATTGAACGCTTCGAACAGTTGATCCTTCTGTGCTTCAGGTAATCCAATGCCGGTATCCTTGATACTTATGCGAATAAGCGAGGGATTGCTTCTTTCGCAATCAACCCTGACCTTTCCATCAGGTCGATTGTATTTGATGGCGTTGGAGAGAAGATTGATGAGTGCCTGCTTTAACCTGGTTGCGTCAGCCCGGACAAACCACTGCGTGTCCACTCGAGAAACACTTAAATGAATGCCCGCCATTTGCGCTTGCGGCCTCATCATTGCTTCGCATTCACGCAGCACATCAAAAACCGCAATCGATTCCAGAGAGATGGATAGATGACCTGATTCGAGGAGTGCCAGATCGTGCGTATCGCTAATCAGACTGGATAAATGCCAACCTGCCTGCATAATATGCTTGACGTTTTTCAGTTGGATCGGCGTTAGAGGCGGCATGCTCATATTCAACAGTTGGGCAAAACCAAGAATGGAATTAAGTGGCGTGCGCAATTCATGGGTCAGCGCAGAGAGAAATTCAATCTTTGCAAGATTGGCTTTTTCGGCTGCCACTTTTGTTTTGAGTGATTCTGCTGCGGAGTTGATTGCTGCCAGGCGTAGCTCCAGCTGATCCATGACCAGTGCGGCCAGGTCTTCCAGATTTTTGATCTCTCCCTCCTCTAGAATTCGGGGTTTTTGATCGATCACACATAGTGTGCCCAGGTTAAAACCATCCTTGGTGGTCAACGGTACCGCCGCATAAAAACGTAGCCCCAGGGTGCCGGCAACCAGAGGATTTGCCAGAGAGCGCGCGTCGAGTTGTGCATCCTCAATAACATAAGGACCATTTTGCAAAATAGCGGACGCGCACAAGCCCAGTTCGCGATCCACTTCGCTTGTTTCAATGCCATGATGGGATTTAAACCAGATTCGATCCGAGTCGACAATGCTTACTATTGCAATCGGGACCCGGAAAAGTCGGGCGGCCAGCGCAGTGATGTGGTCGTAAGCGCCGTCAGGCGGGGTATCGAGTATGTCGTAACGCCTTACCGCGTTCAGACGCTCGGTTTCATCCATTAATATGATAGGCCTCCGGAGACAACCAATAGATGAGGCTATATTACCAAAGGCCATAAACTGCTACTGATATTTTTTGACTTGCTGCATTCTGTGCCTCTTGAGCGGGCGTCTCAAAAGAGCCATGGGTGAACGAATTGTCAGTTTGCGCGCCTTCATCAATCATTCCGACCTGGATGCAACGTCATATCCCTATATTACGGGACAGTTGGCAACGTTAGTGCGATAGCGAACAGAATCTAAGGAAGTGCCCGCGTATTGTGGGGGATGCCTATCTAAATCTATTTCTATGCTTGCCCACGAAAAGAAATCAAACCATTGCCGATTGGTCATGGTGCCCATGAATTCAGCCCTTTCACTCAAGAAAATTCTTGTCGTTGATGACGAGCCGGATGCGCGGGAAATTACCCAGCAGCTGCTCAGTTATTATTATGCCAGCGTATTTACCGCTGCCACAGCGTGGGAAGGGCTTGAAAAGATTCGGGTGCATAGGCCCCATCTTATCGTCAGCGATATCAGCATGCCGCAGATGGATGGCCATCAGTTCATGCGCGAAGTTCGATCGATGCCGGCGCCTCTGGGAGCTACC
>JBDTHR010000097.1:0-8062 GCA_039936855.1 Nitrosospira sp.
CTGATAATATATAAATCACCGGGCGGTGTGGTCATATTTAAGTTAGTCCTACGGTATTAACGCGCGGCATCACCCTCTTTGCTGGTTGCGATGTTTCCTCTTTCCAGCTCAATTTTATAGCGGAGCGCCGCTGCTTGATTAACAGGTGTGCCGCCAAAGTTTAACAGCTTCGGCTCATTGCAACCAAACCAACCGACCCGGTTAGTCCAATCGGCGCCATTAATGCGTCCGAACCCAGCGCACAATATCCTGAGCTGTCAAAGCGCCGGCCTGCCGCGCTATTTCGTGCCCGTCTCTAAACAGAATCAAAGTAGGGATGCTGCGGATACTGTATTGCGTGCCCAACGTTTGCTCGGTATCCGTGTTCACCTTGGCTACACGGACCAGTGGTTCCAGCATTGCGGCGGCTTGCACGAAGGCTGGGGCCATCATCTTGCATGGCCCGCACCACGGCGCCCAGAAATCCACTACCAGCGGTATATCGTTGTGGTCCATGTGTCGTGCGAATGTAGACGTGGTGAGCTCTACCGGATGGCCCGTGAACAAAGGCTGGTGGCACTGCCCGCAATTGGGTTTCTGGTCGAGTCGCGCAGTTGGCACACGATTGATCGCCTGACAGTGAGGGCATACGAGGTGAGTGGCGTCGCTCATGGAGTTTGTATATCGCAGTGGTTGTTTACTTGTTCAGATGAGGGTGGTTCGACCGACTTCAAATGTCATTTATCTTCGCCCGGCTTTTTTGATTCACGTGAGCTGACAAGTGTAAAACCCCATGCCCAACTCTTCTACCCCTGGTTATCCCATCTTGCTTCGTGACAAAACCGATCTCCAGGTTATATCCGTGGCTTAGCGCACGGATATAACCAGTGAAAAGGCAAATGATACGGATGCTCTATTTCTATATGAAGGGGAATGCCATGAATAGTATAACTTCCTGGGTTGTTTATATTGTAATACTTGTTGCCGGTTTGAGCGTTCTGGGGATAGGTTGGGTATAAGTTTCTCCGACCCATAAAGACGCGGAGTGCGGCTTGAGGCTGCTTCAGAAGGGAAAGCCAGGGACTTTTGATGACCCGTCCCATCCCACGCTACAGAATAAAAGTGATGTCTCGCGACTCCCTATCTACTATCTACTATCGATTTTCGGCGCGTAACGAGTGATTCAAGGTTCCGGCGAATAGACGGATGGACATCTGTAGGTAACCCTTCAGTTGCGCGAGTTTCAGATTGACATTGTCCGATACGTCACTCTATATTCTGTACCTGCTCCCGCATTTGCTCGATCAGAACTTTTAGTTCGATGGAAATTTTCGATACTTCCGCATCTACCGATTTTGAGCCCACGGTGTTGGCTTCGCGGTTGAGTTCCTGCATCAGGAAATCCAGCCGTTTGCCGATTGCGCCGCCTTTGAGTAAAACTCGTTCCACTTCTTCAAAATGGGCCTGCAGGCGGGACAGTTCCTCGTCTACATCGATTTTGCCGGCAAATAGCGTCAGTTCTTGCCGGATACGTTCATCATCACAACTTATCATGGCGTCGCGCAAGCGGGCTTTGATCTTTTCCTGAAAAGCCACAAGCAAGGCGGGAATACGCGGTGCTACTTCTGCTGCCAACTGGCGCATGCTGGAGAGGCGCTCAAGCAGGATGACTTTAAGTTTTTCGCCTTCGCGGGCACGTGCGCTCGCTAACTCGTGCAGGGCGGCGGCCAGCAATTCCAGGCACGGTTCACGCAGGCTCTCTGCCGGCAGTGAATTGGCCCTCAATATCCCCGGCCAGCGAAGAATATCCGCCACCTCGAGCCCATGGGCATCGGGTAGCGCAGCCTTGACGGTACGGTTCAGCGCCAGTAGTTTTTGCAACAGGTCAGCGTTGATATGCTGCAGATCCTCGGTACCTGCGATCCCGGAAAAGCTGACGCGGCATTCGATTTTTCCACGATTCAGCCGGGCTGTCAGAAATTCACGCATCGTTGCTTCCAGCAAGCGGAATTCGTCTGGCAGACGGAACTGGATATCCAGATAGCGGCTGTTAACGGAGCGCAGTTCCAGATTCAGTGAGCCTTGGGGCAATTCGCGGGAAACCACGGCATAGCCGGTCATGCTGTAGATCGTCGCTAACTCATCCACTGAGAGGTCCTGATAGGTTAAAATAGGGGGCGATGGGAATTATCGCACATGATCGCCGCAGATATGCAGGACGACTGTGCACCCTTATCCCACAATTGCTATCGATTGATTAAACAAACGATTGTGGTTCCGTTCGACGGCACGCCGCCGTTATAAGATCATTTAGAGATTTATTACAACCATGCGTCCCAGCAATCGTACGCCGGCTCAACTTCGTCCGGTTCAAATTACCCGCCATTACACCAAGCATGCTGAAGGTGCGGTGCTGATCGAGTGTGGCGATACGAGGATATTATGTACCGCCAGCCTGGATGAGAAAGTACCCCCGTTTCTACGTGGCAAAGGACAGGGTTGGCTCACTGCGGAATATGGCATGCTGCCACGTTCCACTAACGAGCGGATGCAGCGCGAAGCCGCCAAGGGCAAGCAGTCGGGGCGCACGATGGAAATCCAGCGCCTTATCGGGCGTGCATTGCGTTCAGTAATGGATTTGACGAAACTGGGCGAGCGCACTATCCAGATCGATTGCGATGTCATTCAGGCCGATGGCGGTACGCGCACGGCCAGTATTACCGGGGCTTTTGTCGCGCTGCATGATGCGGTAGAAAAACTGCTGCGCGAGCAGTTGGTAGAAACCACGCCGATACTTGATCATGTTGCGGCGGTCTCGGTCGGCATGTACGAAGGTGTGCCGGTGCTTGACCTTGATTATCTTGAAGACTCCAACTGCGACACCGACATGAACGTCGTCATGACTGGCGACTCTGGTCTGGTGGAACTGCAGGGAACTGCGGAAGGGGTTCCGTTCAGCCGCCACGACCTGGACGCCATGGTAAATCTGGCGCAGCAGGGGATACAGGAATTGATCGCAATTCAAAAAGCGGTATTGGCCGCTCGATAGAGAGCCGATATGCAAAAACTGGTAATCGCCAGCGGTAATTCCGGCAAGTTGCGGGAAATCGGCCAACTGCTGCAGCCGTTGGGAATCGAGGTATTGCCCCAGTCTGCGTTCAATGTTGCTGAATCGGAAGAGCCGTATTCCACTTTCATCGAAAATGCCCTCGTCAAGGCGCGCCATGCCAGCAGATGCACCGGGTTGCCGGCTCTGGCGGACGATTCGGGTATTTGCGTGAGCGCATTGAACGGCAAACCGGGTATTTTATCGGCACGGTACGCGGGTGAACCCAGGTCGGATGAGCGCAATAATCAGAAGCTGGTCGATATGTTGAAAGGCGAAGCCGACCGCAAGGCTCACTATTACTGCGTAATTGTGCTCTTGCGCCACCCAGACGATCCCCAACCCCTTATTGCCGATGGAACCTGGCAGGGTGAATTTATGCCTGGATCGCGCGGGATAGGAGGCTTTGGGTACGATCCTCATTTTTTTCTGTCGGATCTCGGTAAAACTGCTGCGGAGCTTCCAGCGGAGCAGAAGAATCGAATTAGCCACCGTGGTAAAGCACTGGCTCGACTCGTTGAACGAATCCGCGAAGAAGCGCTTTGAGCAGGACTGCGTCCTGAGAGCGGCGAAAAGATTGATCTGGCCAACAAAGCACGCTATTGTTGGCTTGGATTCCGGCTCAAGTCTGGATGACGAGATTCATATTGTTTGCTTGCAGGACCGATAATTTCCATTATCACTGAAATGATATATTCTTTTGTTTGTCATCCCTCCCATCAGTCATGACAACAATTATTACTCCTGCGCTCATACTGGGTTCCCAGTCGCCGAAACTGAAATCGCTGCCCCCGCTAAGCCTGTACATTCATATCCCATGGTGCATGAAAAAATGTCCCTATTGCGATTTCAACTCCCATGAGGTTCGTGATCAGGATGGCGTGCCCGAGGCTGAGTATGTGGCCGCGCTTATTCGTGACCTGGAAGCCGCGTTACCGCAGGTTTGGGGTCGCAAGGTGGTCAGCGTATTTTTTGGCGGCGGCACGCCCAGCCTGTTCAGTGCCCGGTCGATAGACGAAATCCTCGGTGCCGTGCGGGCCTTGCTGCCACTCGAGCTTTTCGCCGAGGTGACGCTGGAAGCCAATCCCGGCACTTTCGAGGCGCAGAAATTCGCTGATTTTCGCGCCGCCGGGATCAATCGCTTATCCGTCGGCATCCAGAGCTTCAACCCCCGGCATCTTAGATCTCTGGGCCGGATACATGACGACGGCGATGCGCGGCGAGTCGTTGAGATCGCCCGGAATCATTTCGACAACGTGAATCTCGACCTGATGTACGGACTGCCGAATCAGACGCTGGAGGAGGCCCGCAACGATATCGAGACGGCAGCCAGGTATGATGTTACACACATCTCGGCCTATCATCTGACATTGGAACCCAACACGCTGTTTCACCGCTATCCGCCGCCATTGCCCGACGATGATCTGGCTGCGGAAATGCAGATAATGGTCGAGCAAACCCTTGAGCAGGAGGGCTATGTCAATTATGAAACATCAGCATTTGCGCGGTTGGGCCGGGAATCACATCACAACATGAACTACTGGTTGTTCGGCGATTATCTCGGGATCGGGGCAGGCGCGCATAGCAAGATCAGCTTTGCCGACAGGATCGTGCGCCAGGTACGTTACAAGCAACCCAGGGAGTACCTCGCCAAAACCGCCCAGGCCACACCGGATGCAGGCCCGCCTGTCATGGAACAGCATGAAGTAGGGCGGAACGACCGTGGGTTTGAATTCATGATGAACGCGCTACGTCTTACGAAAGGCTTTGCTACGGAAATGTTCACGGAACGTACCGGCCTGCCCATCACCCGCATCCAGCGCCAGCTTGACGAGGCCGAGCAACGAGGCCTGATTACGCGCGATTATCGACACATTGCGCCTACGCTCACCGGCAGGCGTTTTTTGAATGATCTGTTGCAAATCTTTCTTCCCGTAAAAAAGTAACGACTAGCCTGTTACTTTTTTACGGAATATCAAGTCCCACACCCCGTGCCCTAACTGCAAACCACGCTGCTCGAATTTGGTTAGAGGCCGATATTCCGGACGTGGCGCATAATCCACTACGGTATTGGCCAACTGCGGTTCGCCGCTCAATACCCGCAATATTTGATCTGCATATTCCTCCCAATCGGTGGCGGCGTAAATATAGCCGCCGGACTTGAGGTGCCGGCACAGCAGCGCTACGAATTCCGGCTGTATCAACCGGCGTTTGTGGTGGCGGGCTTTCGGCCAGGGATCGGGGAAAAAAATGTGCACGCCGTCCAGGCATTCCAGTGGCAACGCGTGTTGCAGCACTTCCACCACGTCATGCTGGATAATGCGTATATTCGTCAACCCAAGCTCTTCGATTTGCTTGAGCAAGCTACCAACGCCGGGTGTGTGCACCTCAACGGCGAGATAATCGTTCTGTGGATGCGCCCTGGCGATAACGGCCGTCGTCTCACCCATGCCAAAGCCAATCTCCAGAAACCGGGGTGCGCTCCTGCCAAAGATGGTTTCCAGATCGAGCAGGCTTGCCACAGCGCTTTCCGTGAACGGAACTCCGTATTGGGGCATCAACGTTTCGTGAGCGCGACGCTGCGCATTCGAGACACGACCCTGGCGGAGAACAAAGCTGCGGATGAGGCGATGCGCTGCCATTTATAAAGGATCTGAAAAACCGGCAGTGGTCAGGATTTGTCTCTGTCTTTTTGCTGAAGGCTGCCGGCAATGGTCCCGTCGACCGGTGAACTGGGGCTGGCATTGTAAAGCTTCTTTGCCATGCGCCCCGCCAGATAGGCTTCGCGACCCGCTTCCACCGCTTTTTTCATGGCGGAAGCCATCAGTACCGGATTGCGCGCGGCAGCAATTGCGGTGTTCATCAGGACACCGTCGCAGCCGAGTTCCATCGCGATAGCCGCGTCCGAAGCCGTGCCGACACCCGCATCCACTATTACCGGAACGTTGGCATTTTCTATTATGATCTGCAAGTTCCATGGGTTGAGAATACCCATGCCGGAGCCGATCAGTGAGGCCAACGGCATCACCGCCACACAGCCGATTTCTTCCAGTTGCCTGGCTGCGATAGGATCATCCGAGGTATAAACCATTACGTGAAAACCTTCCTTTATCAGAATTTCGGCAGCTTTGAGGGTTTCCACCATGTTGGGGTACAGGGTTTTCGGATCGCCCAGCACCTCCAGCTTTACCAGCGTGTGGCCATCCAGCAGTTCGCGCGCAAGGCGCAAAGTGCGCACGGCGTCGTCCACCGTGTAGCATCCGGCTGTGTTGGGCAGCAAGGTATATCGGGATGGCGGCAGCACGTCCAGCAGGTTCGGCTCATCGGGGTTCTGGCCGAGATTGGTCCTGCGAATCGCCACCGTTATGATTTCCGCGCCGCTGGCGCCGACCGCTGCGTGCGTCTCGTCAAAGTCCTTGTATTTTCCGGTGCCTACCAGGAGCCTGGAGGAATAAGCCTTGCCGGCGATGATCAGATTATCCACTCTTAGCCTCCCCCTACGGCTACGACGATTTCAAGCTGATCGCCATCCGCCAGAATGGGCTGGTCGAACTTGCTGCGGGGGACGATTTCGCCATTTCGCTCTATGGCGATACGTTTGCCTTGCAACCCCATGTGCTCCAGCAATTGTGTCACGTTCAACGCGGCAGCATCCGTGTCCCGCGTTCCTGTTTCAGCAGGCGAGACGGGAAAGCGCTGGGGTTGACCATTAACGATAAGTTGTATCATTTTTAAAAGTCGCTTGAAGCGGATACGATGGGAGTAACTGTGACTTGGCTTGTGCAATAACGTTCTTTTTAATGCCGCTTTAATTATACGGTGGAGCAGCCTCATAGTCGACAATCAGGATTTCCGCTCCTGTACGCCAGTTTCCACTTACCCTGTCTTTATCTCGCACCAGAGCATGCGTTTTCCCGAGAATCGGTATTGAGTATTTGCCGGTATCTCCAATTTCGTCAGCGCGCGCGTTATCAATTATGGCTATAGTTGATGCTGCACCAGGCAGACCACGAAACCGATACAGGGACGCATGCTACATCCGGCTTTTATTTTTGTCATCGCATCTTGCCGTCATAGCGGCTATAACGCCGTTTCCATCGTATAATTCAATCATGAAGCGGGTGTAGCTCAATGGCAGAGCAGAAGCTTCCCAAGCTTACGACGAGGGTTCGATTCCCTTCACCCGCTCCACCTTCCCCAGCTTATGAACCGTTATCCAAGATATGCTCTAATCATATTAGTCGTCGCGCTGACGATTCTGTTGCCCGGTCTTGCCCTATATATTGCCGTGACCTTCGACCCTAACGCCTACAAGTCCCAGATCATCCAGCTAGTGAAGGAGAAAAATCAGCGCGACCTCAAACTCGATGGCGATATCAGGCTTACATTTTTTCCCAGGCTTGGCGTGGAGATCCCTGGCCTCTCCCTTAGTGAATATCAAAGTGATGAAGAGTTTGCTTCCGCGGAAAATGTTCTGGTGTCTCTCGCGTTCTTGCCATTGCTCAGGAAGCAACTGGAGCTGGATGAGATCGTGGTAACGGGGCTGAAAGCCAATCTGATTCGTTTTACGGATGGGCATATGAATATTGATGATTTGCTTGTTAAAAGCGACGAGCCGGAACAATTCAAATTCGAGATTGGTAGTGTTCTTGCGGAAAAAAGTACGCTCATTTTTCGCGACGAAGCCAGCCAGAAGGAGTATATATTCGCTGATCTCGATCTCAAGGCTGACCCGATCAACGCCCGCTCCAGTCCGGTGGATAATATTATTCGCAACAAACTGGAACTGGCGTTCAGGATGAGTCAGTTGAAACAACCCGCGATCGACCAGGCCATCAGGCTGTCATTTGATTTAACGCTGGATACAGCCAATCGATATTATGTCTTGAGTGGCCTGGACCTTGAGAGCAAGGGAACAATTAACGGGGTCAATAACCTCGTGATCCATTCCACCGGCGATTTCTCTGCGCGCTTTGC